>NZ_JBWXNG010000009.1:0-269307 GCF_056627435.1 Pseudomonas sp. 2 | reverse complement strand
AAGAGCGGTCGGTCATGACTGGTCGCTATCGCCCAAGAGCGGACTCACCATATGGGCCCGCTTAAGGCTAATACGACGCCAACAGGCTTCGACGCTAATCAGCTTCCAGCTCCGACCCAGGCTCCATTAACGAACTGATCCAAAACCCCGGTGGGACTGGTAACTCATAATGGTGGCAGGCAACCATGACCACTGGCCAAAAACCTGACTTTATAGGCGATAGATTCTGCAAGCTTGAATCCTTACGGCATGCCTCTGCTATGGTGGCAATGAGTTGGCGTCCGCCTTTGTTCAACGGCAACCCACAAAGGGCTCGTCCATGAGAGCTGTTACTTACATAAAAATTCTCTTCTGACGCGGTGTCCGGTAGCCAAAGCTGCAAAGTACAGTCCTTCAACTCCTTCTGAGCAAGGCGGCTTAACACCTCGACTGCCTCAGTCGAACCAAGCGCATGCAACCAAGCAGCAAGCAACGGAACAATTGTGCTTCCCGCCATCGCACGATGCATGCCCATCGTCTGCTCCGGCGACGCAGGCGTTCGGGGTGTGCCGCCCTCCTTCACCGCCCAAGAGCAGACGGCTACTCAATGCTTTGTCTTCAGGTGATCTGCCATCGATCCGCGCGATCATCGGCAACGACTCCTCACCGTCATTGTTCAGCCCGCTGAACACTCATTTCGGCGCTCGCCCGTATATGGGTTTTCCGTGACTCGATAGAGTTTCCACATCCCGCCCAGCGCTGCTGAACGGTATTCGCTTTCCTTTCCTGGGCCCAGTCATACGGGCATTCATGGAGTGACTCATGACCCACAATCCGCAAGACAATCAACCCGCCGGGTATGTGCCGGATACCGTCTGGCAGCCGAAAACTGCATACGGCGGTCAGTTCGCGAGCATCAACCGTCCTGATTCGGGCGCGCGCTTCGAACAGGCGTTGCCGGTCGGCAAGCACCCGCTTCAACTGTATTCCCTAGGCACGCCCAATGGGCAGAAGGTCACGATTCTGCTGGAAGAGCTACTGGAGCTCGGCCACGCAGGAGCCGAGTATGACGCCTGGCTGATCGACATTTTCAAGGGCGATCAGTTTGGCAGCGGCTTCGTGGGCATCAACCCGAATTCGAAAATACCGGCATTGGTGGACCACTCCATGGACCCCGCGCTGCCGGTATTCGAGAGCGGTTCGATCATGGTCTACCTGGCGGAACGCTTCGGTGCATTTCTGCCCACCGAACCACGGGCGCGGTCCGAGACGTTCAACTGGCTGATGTGGCAGATGGGCACCGCGCCTTTCGTGGGCGGCGGCCTTGGTCATTTCTACGCCTACGCGCCGATCAAGATCGAGTACGCCATCGACCGCTACGCCATGGAAACCAAGCGCCAGTTGCACGTGCTGGACACGCATCTGGCGTCCCACGAGTTCCTGGCGGGCGATCAGTACACCATCGCTGACATGGCGGTGTGGCCCTGGCACCCCGGCAGCCTGTTCGGGGTGTACGGCACCCATGAATTCCTCGGGGTCGAGCAGTACACGCATCTGCTGCGTTGGTATCACGCCATTGCTGCACGCCCTGCCGTAGCCCGTGGTCGTCTGGTCAATCGTACGTCCAACGCGCCGGGCGAACACCTGCGCGAACGTCACGACGCCGCGGACTTCGCGCCTTTCTTCAAGTAACGAAGCGGTTAACCACGTAAACAGAGGTGATTATGAAGCTGTATTTTTCTCCGGGCTCCTGTGGGCTGTCGCCACAAATCGCGTTGCGCGAGGCCGGGCTGGACTTTGAGCTGGTCAAGGTGGATTTTGGCACCAAGCAAACCGCCGAAGGCGACTACCACGCTGTCACGCCGAAAGGTTACGTCCCGGCGCTGCAACTGGACAACGGCGACGTCATCACCGAAGGCGCGGTGATTCTTCAATGGATCGCCGATCAGCACCCAGAACGTCATCTGCTTCCGCCAACCGGCACACGCGAGCGCTACTCGGCAATGGAGTGGCTGAACTTCGTCGCCACCGACCTGCATAAAGGCATGGCGGTGATGTTCTCCTCGTTCATTGACGAAGCCTCGAAGAAGCGTTTCGCGGAGGGCAACCTGGCGAAAGTCTTCGCAACGATCGAGGACCACCTTTCCAGCCACGATTACGTGCTGGGTAAACAGTTTTGCCTGGCGGACGGCTATTTGTACAACGTCCTGACGTGGCCTTTGCGGGTGAACATCGACACCACCGGCTACACAGCGATCCAGGCCTTCCTGGCCAGGATGGAACAACGCCCTTGCGTACGCGCAGCGCTGACCGCAGAAGGCCTTCGCGCCGCGTAATCGGTGAATGACGAGGAGTTACCCTTCACTCCGCACCTTGCGCGGCCACCGAAGGCGGTTCCCGTCGCAAGGTGCGGGTGCGGGCGAACAACTCGGCGATCCAGTCAACGAACACCCTGACCTTGGTCGAGAGGTGGCGGTTTTCCGGATAGACCGCGTAGACCGGCAGGGGCTCGTTGACCCAGTCATCGAGCACTGCGATCAGGCGGCCGTCACGCACCCAGGGCGCCATCAGAAAGTCCGCCATCTGCACGATCCCGAGCCCGGACAATCCCGCTGCGGTGTATGCGTAGCTGTCGCTCAGTGCGATATGGCTGGACAAGGCGACCTGCACGCGCTCGACGCCTCGGGTGAAGTACCAGTCGAACATTTTGCCGGTGCGCGCCGAGAAATAATTGACGCAACGGTGCTGGGCCAAATCATTGGGGTGCAACGGACGACCATGGCGCTCGAGGTACGCAGGCGCCGCACAGGTGGCGTAGCGCATGGTCCCGACCGCACGCGCGATCAGACGCGAATCCGCCAACTGCCGCCCCCCGCGTATGGCGCAATCCACCCCCTCCTCGACCAGGTCCACGGAGCGGTCACTGCAGCCGAGCTCCAGGCTGATGTCCCGATAACGCTCGAAGAAATCCGACAATGCCGGGATGATCACCTCGCTGGCCAGCCCCGTAGGCACATCGACCCGCAAGCGACCGGACGGGCTGAGGCGGTTGCGCGAAACCGCGTCTTCGGCGTCGCGCACCTCGGCCAAAATGCGCAGGCAGCGCGCATAGAACGACGCCCCCTCGGCGGTGACGCTGACGTGCCGTGTAGTGCGATTGAGCAACTTGACCGACAACGACACCTCCAGTGACTGGATCAGGGTGGTCACGGTTGCCTTGGGCAATTTCATGTTTTCTGCCGCGCGAGTGAATCCACCGGTGTCCACAACTTGCACGAACACCTCCATCGCTAATAGTTTGTTGATCAAGTTTCCTCCTCAGCGTCGTCCATGATGATCGCTTGTACGGTCAACATCGCAGGCGCGAGTGTCTGTGCAATCCGATCGGCCTTAATGGTAGGCCGTAGTGTTCGTCCACACGGGATGAACAACGGATCGTTGAAGCGTTTTCTCAATTTGCTGAGCACGTTGCTGACCGCTGGCTGCGTGACGTTTAGGATGTGCGCAGCTTTGGACACCCCGCCTTGCTGGTAGACCATCATGAAAGTGACCAAGGCGTTGAGGTCGAATTTCTGAAACTGCTGGCCGTCAATCATCAGAGTTTGCACCGTCATCATGATTCATCTGCCCTTCTCATTCGCTGGCAGGTAACTGCTGAATCGCACACTGGTCGCGTGTTGGCTGACTAGCCAGATCAGCATGTTGAGGTCGCCTGCGGCAAAATGTGCGTACATGGCGTCCCGGTTGCTCCAGTAGCCGCTCAGCAACCAGCCCTTAGGTCTTCGGGCGCCGCGAGTCAATCCGTAAGCGATGCAATCTGGCAGCCGCTCAAACCTCTCCATGAACTCAAAAACCTGCCGTTTGAAGGTGGCTTCCCGGGCCGGCGGGACGATGATTTCAAAGATGTTGACGGCGTCGACCCGCCTGGAGAACGCCGTGTGAATCACAGGCTGCCCCGTACCACGAAACTCTGCCAGCCGCGCATGTGATTGATGAAGCGCTCGCTCAATCCACGTTGACGCAAGTAGTCCGCTGGCACCGGCAACCTTGGGCTCTCGTACGCCGGGTTTTCCAGGACTTGTAGCGGGAAATCGCGCTGCAGGATGCTGGCCCGGCCGATCAAGACGAAATCGCAGCCTTCATCCAGCAACTCGCCCGCCCGGCGCGCGGTCATGATCTTGCCGGCAGCGCCCAGGCGCACACCCGCTCGCGGCAGGCTGGTGAAAACGCTGAGCATGCTCTGGCCTTTGAACGTGCCCTCTTGAACGATCTGTGCGGAATCCCACAGTGCCAAGTCCAGGTAGTCAATCAATTCGCGCTGGAGAATATCAGCGGTGATCTCGCGCAACTCGTCCAGCAGCAAGCCGTAGCGCTCGACCGACAGGCGCCAGCCGATCTGGAAATCGGGTCCGCAGGCACGGCGGATCCCCTCGATCACTTCAATCGTCAGGCGCGCGCGATTGTCGACGCTGCCGCCGTACTGGTCCGTGCGATCGTTGTACAGCGGCGACATGAATTCCGAGAGGATCCAGCCAAAGGCGCCATGAATCGCCACCCCGTCGAAGCCCGCTTTTTCCGCACGCACGGCACCGGCGATAAAACTGTCGCGAATGCGCTCCACCTGTTCAGTGGTCAACGCTTTCACCCCCGGCACGGTGTAATCGGACGCCGGTGCCGGGATGCCACCAATCAGCGGATTAGCGCGATGCCCGGCATGGTGCAATTGCACCGCTGACAGGCCGCCGCCAGCACGGATCGCGCTCGCCATTTTGCTCAGTCCCGCCAGCTGTGCGTCGCAGTTGATGCCCAACTGCCGCTCGAAACCGATGCCGCTGGCTTCGACGTAAGTGGCGCAGGTCTGGATCAAGCCATACCCGCCCTGGGCGAGCTGTTCGATCCACTGTTGATCGAACACGCTCGCCGTGCCGTCGTGGTCGCTTTGCTGGTTGGTCAGCGGTGCCAGCATGAAGCGGTTGCGCATCGCCGGGCCGTGAAGCAGCGTCAGCGGTTTGAACAAATCTGAAACGGACATAACACTCATCTCCCATCACACAGCGTTCGAACGGACGTCAGCCGCAAGGGCTGACCTTGAGTCAGCCCCGACGCCCGTCGGGATGCACTTCAGTGGGTTGAAACGCCTGTTGTGGCGCATCGGCCTGCCAGCCGCCGCCAAGGGCGCGCACCAGATCGACCGTGGCCCGCGCTCGCGCACCCTCGGACTGGATCAGCGATTGCCGGTTACGCAGCAGCGTGCGCTGCGCATCGACCACCACCAGATAGTCCACGTCGCCTTCGTCGAAGCGCGATTTCGCCGAGTGTGCGACCCGCGACGACGCCTCTTGCGCGCCCCGTTGCTGAACGATTCGCGCGTCGAGCGTACGCAAGGACACCAACGCATCCTCGACTTCACGGAACGCCTGCAGCACGGTCTTGCGGTATTCGCCGACCCGCTCTTCATAAACGGCGCGGGCGCGGGCAACGTCAGCCTTGCGCCGCCCTCCATCGAACAGCGGCAGGTTCAACGCCGTGCCCACCAGCGGCCCCAAGAGAAAGGTGCGTTGCGACCAATGGGCCAGGTTGCCCAGGTCCGTGGACTCGTAACCCAATGCACCGGTCAGCGACAGCGACGGAAAAAATGCGGCTTTCGCCACGCCGATCCGGGCGTTCTCGGCGGCCATGGCCCGCTCGGCCGCGGCGATGTCGGGTCGACGCTCCAGCAAGGTCGAGGGCAAGCCCGGGGGCAGTTGGACGGTAATCGGCGCCACCGGCTCGCTCGCCAGCGAAAACGCAGCCGGGGTTTGGCCCAGCAATGTCGCCAAGGCATACGCGGTCAGCGCGTATTGCTGCTCCACGGCCAGTTGCTCGGCACGGGTGGAATACAGCTCTGTCTGCGCCTGATCGACCACGTAGTGGGCTACTGCACCGTTGTCGAGTCGGCGGGTCAGCAGCTTCGCGGTGTCGTCGCGCAGCGTCACGGTGTCTGCCAGCAAGCGGCGTTCACTCTCCAATTGACGCAGGCTGAAATAGGTACGGGCGACGTCGGCCTGAATCAGCAGCAACATCTGGTCAGCCAGCGCCTGCTGCTGGGCGGCATCTGCTCGCGCCGCCGTGACGCCTGCGGACACGCGGCCAAACAGATCGACCTCATACGCCACCGCGGCTTGTGCGCGCCACAGGGTTTGCGTGGTGCCGGGTTCGCCGTCGCCACGTCCATCGACAGCCCCTGACGTGCGCTGCCGAGTCGGGCCGAATCCCGCATCAACATCGGGGAAGCGCGCCGATTCACTGCGCGCAGTCAACGCCCGCGCCTGTTTGAGGCGGGCCATGGCGATGCTGACGTCCGGATTGGCTTGCAGCGCCTGGGCTTCCAGCCGTTCAAGCACCGGATCACCCAGCATCCTCCACCAGGGTGACGGTTTTTGTGTCTCTGCTGGCTGCGCGGGCTGCCAGCGTCCGGGGGTTTCCGACGCGGTCAACGGTGTGGTCGATGGCTCACCGGCTTCGACGAACTGTGTCGGCAGTTGCATGTCCGGACGATGCTCGACGGGCGCCACCGAGCACGCCGACAGCAGCGCCAGACCGACTGCAACACTGAGCAAATGCTGAGGTTTGCGCACCACTCGCCCGACAGGATGGATGAGATAAGTCATGCCAGACGCTCCGGCTGTGGTTGATCGTGATGATGAGAAACCAGCGCCGGGGCGTCGTGGTGCGCCGCGCTGTGCAACGGCTTGTAACCGCTGAGTGCACGCACCACGACGTAGAACAGCGGCGTGAGGAACAGGCCGAACAAGGTCACGCCGATCATCCCGAAGAACACCGAGATGCCCATCGCCTGACGCATTTCCGAACCGGCCCCCGAGGACATCACCAACGGAATCACGCCCATGATGAACGCCATCGACGTCATCAGGATGGGCCGCAAACGCAGGCGGCACGCCTCGATCACTGCCTGGACAGTGGACTTCCCGGCGATTTCCAGTTCGCGGGCGAACTCGACGATCAGAATGGCGTTCTTCGACGCTAGCCCCACGAGGACGATCAAGCCGATCTGGGTGAAGATGTTGTTGTCGCCCTGGGTCAGCCAGACACCCAACAACGCCGAGAAAATGCTCATCGGGATGATCAGGATGATCGCCAGCGGCAGGGTCAGGCTTTCGTACTGGGCAGCGAGTACGAAGAAGACTAACAATACACACAACGGCAGAATCCAGATGGCCGTGTTACCGGCGATGATTTGCTGATAGGTCAGATCGGTCCATTCGAAGCCCATGCCCGCTGGCAGCGTCTGTGCCGCGATGCGCTCGATCGCGGCCATTGCCTGGTCCGACGAGTAGCCGGGGGCTGGGCTGCCACTGATGTCTGCGGCGGTAAAACCGTTGTACCGCACCACCTGATCCGGGCCGTAGGTCTGGGTGACTTTCGCCAGCGAGGCCAGCGGCACCATCTGCCCTCCCACGCCGCGTACGTGCAACTGGCCGATGTCATCCGGGTGCGAGCGAAACGGCGCATCAGCCTGCATACGCACCTGATAGACACGCCCGAGGAAGTTGAAGTCATTGACGTAGTAAGAACCAAGGAATGCCTGAAGGGTATTCAGCACGGTCGGTGTATCGACGCCCAGTTGCTGCGCTTTGGCGCGGTCAATGTCGACTTTCAACTGCGGCACGTTAACCGTGTAGGTGGAGAACAGTGGCCCCAGCTCCGGCGCTTCGGCGGCTTTCTTGATGAACGCCTGGGTCGCCTGATACAGCGCCTCATAACCGGCATCGGCACGGTCTTCGATCTGCAGTTTGAAGCCGCCCAGTGTGCCAAGCCCCCAGACCGGCGGTGGAGGAAATATTCCGGTAAAGGCGTTGCCGATCTTCGAGAACTCACGGCCCAGGTCAGCAGCCACCTGATTGGCACTGATTCCCCTGCGTTTGCTGAACGGCTTGAGCAGGACGAAGCTCAGCGCGGTGCTCGAACTCTTGGTCACGGCGTTGATCGACAAGCCGCTGTAGGCCGAGGTGCCCATCACGGCAGGATGCTTGAGCGCGATTTCGTTCATGCGGGTCATCACCGCTTCGGTACGGTCCAGCGTTGCCCCCTCCGGCAGTTGCGCGAGACTGACCAGGAATTCCTTGTCTTGTGCCGGAACGAAGCCGCCCGGCACATGGCCCGTCAGCCACCAAGTGGCTGCGAGCAAACCGGCATATACGCCAAGCATCGCGCCTTTGTGGCGGACCAGTCCTGCGATGCTGCCGCCATAGCTTTGCGAAGCGCGGTCAAAGGTGCGATTGAAGCGTCCGAAAAATCGACCGAAGAGCGCGTTCGTCACACGGGTCACGGCGTCAGGTCGCGCGTCGTGACCTCGCAACAGCAGGGCCGACAACGCGGGCGACAGGGTCAGCGAGTTCACCGCCGAGATCAGCGTCGAAATGGCGATGGTGACCGCGAACTGCTTGTAGAACTCGCCGGTCAAGCCACTGAGGAACGCCAGCGGCAGGAACACTGCGGACAGGGTCAACGCAATGGCGATGATCGGCCCGCTGACTTCACGCATCGCCTGGTAGGTCGCTTCACGGGGCGTAAGCCCGCGGCCGATGTTTCGCTCGACGTTTTCCACCACCACGATGGCGTCGTCCACCACGATCCCGATGGCCACCACCAGACCGAACAACGACAGGGTGTTGATGGAGTAACCCGCCAGCAGCAGGAAAGTGAAGGTGCCGATGATCGAGATCGGCACGGCCAGCAGCGGAATGATCGAGGCCCGCCAGGTTTGCAGGAACAGGAACACCACTAGCACGACCAGCGCCACCGACTCCAACAGCGTTTCGATCACCGCATCGATGCCGTTTTGCACGGCGCGGCTAGGTTCGTAGACGACCCGGTAGATCAAATCCTGCGGGAAGTCTTTTTCCAGCTCCTGCATGACGCGATGCACTTCACGGGAAATCTGCAGCGAGTTGGCGCCCGGCGCTTCCTGCACCGTCACGGCAACGGCCGGTGCGTTGTCCAGCGTGGCCCGAATGCCGTAGTCCTCGGCACCCAGTTCGACCCGTGCGACATCGCCCAGACGGGTGATTGCACCCCGACCGTCGGACTTGATCACGATGCTCTTGAACTCATCAGGCGTCTTCAAGCGGCCATCGGCGTTGACGTTGAGCTGGAAAGCGGTGCTCGACGGGGTGGGCGCGCTGCCGATGGTGCCCACCGCCGCTTGAATATTTTGACGGCGGATAGCATCGGCCACGTCAGTGGCACTCAGGCCGCGCTCGGCCAGCGCTGCCGGGTTCAGCCACACGCGCATGGCGTATCCACCCGGCCCCCAGATCGACACCTCGCCGACACCGGCAATCCGCGCCAGACGGTCCTTCACGTGGAGAATGGCGTAGTTACTGACGTAGTTGTTGTCGTAGGTACCGTGCGGCGACACCATGTGCACGGAAATGGTGATGATCGGCGGGTTCTTGACCGCGGTGACCCCCAGGCGCTGGACGTCTTCAGGCAAGCGTGCCTGCGCCTGGGACACCCGGGTCTGCACCAGTTGCTGCGCTCGGTCAGGGTCGGTGCCCAGCTTGAACGTCACAGTCAGGTACAAATGCCCGTCGCCGCTGGCCTTGGAATCCATGTACAGCATGTCCTGCACGCCATTGATGGATTGTTCCAGTGGCGCGGCGACGGTCTCGGCGATGGTCTTGGCGTTGGCACCGGGGTATTGCGCGTGGACGATGACCGACGGCGGAATGACCTGCGGGTATTCGGAAACGGGCATGTTGAACGCCGACACGATGCCCGCCAGCAGAATCAGCGCCGAGATCACACAGGCAAAGATGGGCCTGTCGATGAAGAACTTCGAGATGTTCACGACCGACCTCCCAGGGAGGCGCTGGCCGATTCGGCCTGTCCGGCAGGCTGCGCATCCGCCGCGACCGCCGAGACCTCGGCACCCGGCGTTGCACGGAAGGCGCCGTCCACGATCACCTTCTCATTGGCTTGCACGCCGCTGCGCACCACGCGGTCTGTACCTTGCAAGGTGCCGAGCTCGATGAAACGTCGTTCGACCTTGCTCTGTGCATTGACCACCAACACGTATTTGCGGTCCTGATCGGTGCCCACCACCGCCTCGTCGATCATTACCGCCTTGTATGCGGCGCCCCCTTGCAGGCGGACACGGGCCTGGAGCCCTGAGAGCATGTCCGGCGTGACTTTTTCGAGCCGCGCGCGCACGCGTACCGTGCCGGAACGGGTGTCCATCTGGTTATCCAGCGACTCGATGACCGCGGAATACGGGAACGCCTCGTCATTGGCCAACCCCACCTTGATAACCGGCTGGCTGCCTGCGCGCAGCGACGGCGCGACGAGTCGCAGGTAACTCTGTTCGTCCACATTGAACGACGCATAGAGCTTGCCGTCGGAGACGATCCGGGTCAGTGGCAATGCGTCGCCGCCGGCCGCAACCACGTTACCGACGGTGATTTCCGCCCGGGAAATGCGGCCCGCGATGGGCGCCCGGACCTGGGTGTAGCTGAGCATCAGTTGCGCCTGGGCCAACGCGGCCTGCGCGCCTTTCAAGGCTGCCGCCGCCTCACGCGCGGCATTGTCGACGGTGTCGAAATCCCGGCGTGCGATCGAGTTCGAGTCCAGCAAGCGCTTGCCCCGTGCCTGTTCGACGTCGGCATGCCGCTGCCGCTCTTTCGCACCGGCAACGCTGGCCTGAGCCTGACGCACTTGGGTTTCGAACGGCGCAGGATCAATGGTGAACAACAGGTCATTCTGACGGACGATTTGCCCGTCCTTGAAATGGACGTTCAGCAGCGTACCCGCCACTTTCGGACGCACGTCCACTACATCGACGGCCTCAAGGCGCCCGGTAAAATCCTGGGAGTCGGCCACCCAGCGCAATTGCGCGGATTTGTATTTAACGGCGGGCAGTGGCGCCGCAGGCTCAGCCTGAGCGTCAGCGACGGGTTTCCAGAAAGCGCCGCCGGTGCCGACCGCTGCGAGCACGGCTACCGCCAACAGGTACTGTTTTTTAAAGGGGTTCATGGGAACGATTCCAGACTTGGATGCGCGCCAGTCTGAGGCTGCGGCCTAAGGTCATCTAGGCCGAAACTTGGCTATGTTTATTGCCTGAAATGGAATAACCGCCACTGATAATCGAGTCAAATCAAGCCACTCGGTTTTTTAGTGCTCGAATAAAAATCGGCTTATTGCTACAAATGCAATTAATGTCGTGAGCCGGAGCGCGCCTTTTGGACCGTATTCAATCGATGCAGATCTATGCACGAGTCGTGGAAATGCACAGTTTCACCCGCGCCGCTGAGAGCCTATCCCTGCCACCTTCGCGGGTCACCCGTTCGGTCAAAGAACTGGAGGCCTTCCTTGGCGTGTGCCTGTTGCGCAGAACAACCCGCCACATCAGTCTGACCCCGGACGGCACGCTGTATTATGACCAGTGCCGACGGCTGTTGGCGGAGATCGAAGCCGTCGAGTCGAGCTTCCCAGGATCCGCAGGTAAACCGCGTGGCCGCTTACGGGTGGACATGACGCTGTCACTGGCACGATTGGTGGTACTGCCGCGCATCAAGGATTTTCAATCACGCTTTCCTGACGTTGAACTCACCTTGACGATGGCCGATCGCACCGTCGAACTGATTCAGGAAGGCATTGATTGCGTCATCCGCGCCGGCACGCCCGACGACTCGCCCACCCTGGTGGCCAAGCGTATCGGCAGTTTTGACTGGATTGTCTGTGCGTCTCCCGCGTACCTTGCGCAGTACGGCACACCGAAAACCCTCGAAGACCTCGCCGATCACCATGCCGTCGGCTACCTGTCGAGTCGAACGGCGCGCTCTCTGGAATGGAATTTCGTGATGGACGGCGAAGAGCGCTGCATCCGCATGCCGGAACAACTCATCGTCAACGACACGGATGCTTATGTCGCCTGCGCCCTCGAAGGCCTAGGCCTGATTCGGGCAGGGAGTTACATGGTGCGCCACCACCTCGACAGCGGACAGCTCCAGCAAGTGCTGGTCGACTGTCCTGCTCCAGCGGTCCCTCTATCGGTGCTGTACCCCAAGAATCGCCATCTGTCCCCCACTGTCCGTGCCTTTGTCGATTGGGTAGGTGACGTCGTGCGCGACGCTGAGGAAGGCTGGAAAATCAAACTTAAAACAAATGATGAGACGAAATAGGCGGCAGCCCCTCGCTACTGCACGCGCTTGACGATTGATAGCACAGCACGTTTAGCTTCTGTATTGATCGTTCGGTTTGGGGCGTCGACGCATCATGCTCTCGGACGCAACGTGCTCTCCAAATCCAGCCTTTAACATCGCTTCTCTGACGAAAAAGAACAAATCGCCGAAGAAGTGCTGAAGTACCTATGTGAGTTGTTGAGCACTCATATTTTTAACTTGTTGAGGAGCGACCATCCTCCACAGATAAAAATGCAGTTGTTCGCCACCGCCATGGAGAACATGTACCAGAATGGCGCCCAATCTTGCCTGCTAAACATGCTCTCTCCCTCTCGTGGACAGTCTAGTCCGCGTGCAAGTGCGATCGCTGCCACCTTCCAGCAATTGCGTGGCGAACCCGCTAACGTCGTCCGGGAAGCGGGCTCATCCGATCAAGAGGCGCTAGATAAGGCCGAGCGCGCATTGATCGAAATTCATGGCGCCCTTGTCGTGACACGCGGCATGTCTGACCTGGATGTCTTCGGCCGCATGATCAAGCGTTTGCCCAGAATCATCGTCCAAGCCTGCCCTCATGAAGGGTTGCTCCCCACCTCCTCAGCAACGAGCGCCTATGGTCAGTTTCGCCCGCTGAAATGCAATTGCCATAAAAGAGGGTTCTCCTCATCAACCGGACTTGGCTTCTACAACTATGTGCAACACCCTCTTGCTTACGCCTTTGTCCTAGCCATGAACGGCAACCAACAGGCGGCTGAGGAAGAGTTCCAGCGTTACAGCTCGCGGACGGCCGAGCCGGTCAGGCAAAAACTTCACACATTGCTTACAGCGGTCGGGCAGGTGCGCGTCTAAATTGTGACGCGCCTGCCGTAATGCCGCACTCACTTCTCCAGATGCTTGGCGTGGCAGTCTGCTTTGGGTCGATTGCAGCCGCTGGCGACAATGCGGTCAAGGTGAGCAAGAAGAAGTACCGATATGTGGAGTTAGTTCCTGTGAAGTCGATGCAACAGTCAATTCCCGTTGAGAGCCATACCCTCGACCTGTCCAACGTTCTCAGTTATGGCTCGAAGCGCAACTCCTCTTCCTGAGTTTCGATTCTGAGCAATCCTTCCTTGGGGACTTCAAAGGTGTGGAAAGAGACGCTGGCTTTATCAACGCGGGATCGTTTGAGCAGAAAAATCATGTCGTCTGACTCGGCGATCTGGCAGGCCTGTATCCGATCCAGGTTCTTGTAGACCAGAGTCCGTTCACTGCATTTTGCAGCAGTGTTCAGCGCTGCTTTTCTACCCACCCCTGAGGGGAATTGCATTGTCAGGTACCAAGAGCCGGCCAGAAAAATGGCAAGTGCAAAAATACCCGCCATGATTTTCAGTGAGCTGCGCAGCTCGCGAGCTCGATCAGCAATCCGGGCCATCCATGACGGCATGCTCTGAGGAGCCTGTACCTTCCCAGGGCGCTCGAGCAAGGCCAGCATGACCGCAATGAAGAGTGCCGCAGCTATCCCGACTATGCAGGCCGCTATCCACGAGACGATGCTTGCACCGCCATACACTGCGTACTTTTGAGCTCCAAAATTCAGTCGGTCAAACGACACGTTGAGGGTCAGGTAATACTTCTCAAGGTGTACATAGCCGCTCATGGTGAAGGCGCCGAGCATGCCAGCGATGACCAGAGCGGCCTCAATGCGTAGAAATTTCCTATACCCTGACAAAGCATTTGCTGCTGCTTCGTCGTTCATCTTATCTGTCACTACTTAACTCCAAACATATTCCTTGCTTGCGCCCCTAGAGAGCGCTTATCACGAGCTTCAATGCTACCTTACGTTGATACATGCCGACGATAAGGTAGGGAAGAGTGAACGGTACATTGGAGCACTTCCGCAACACATTGGGCAGCGTTGGTTGGTTTATCCCTCCTTACGTCACCGTGGGATTTATCTCGAGGATTTGCAAGGCAATCACCGATAAAGGGCCATCGTTTGCCCAATCAGATCTACAAGCCCAACTTGCCTACGTTTACTCTCCATCCAACCTTGCCGCCATGGTAAGCGACCGGTATTCGATCACACCTTTTGTAAACGACTACAAGGCGATCATCGCAGAATCAGTCCAGGCCCATTTCATGGGGCTAGACCACGTCGCGGTCGGAGGGTTGATGCCAGTCATAGAAGGCGCGGCTCGCCGACTCGCAGAAAACCGTGGTGTTTCAGTCAAGGAAATCCGCCCGCAGTTCAAGGCGCTCGCAATGGATTGCATACGACAGGTTACCGAAGATGATATTGGTGTCGTAGGTGAGCTCATTTCCATGCTTGAATCATTTTCCGACTTTGCAGACCAGAACCTCTACATAAATTCAAAGAAACACCCTCATCTAGACAAAACTAACCGCCATGGAATCCTGCATGGGGATTACGACGACGAGGATTATGGAACTCCAATCAACTTCTACAAGGCGATTGCAGCGATTGATTTCCTGTGCATGATTTCGGCGCTACGGGCGCACGTATCCTGGCTTGCTCCTGACCTTACCGACCGCTCGCGAACACTTGCCGTTTACTATCGGCAGTGCCAGTGGCTGTCCACGATGAATCCAATGAAAGAGATGCCCACGAGCTAAGAGGGTCTGGAGCTATCAATCGAGGACAGCTTGGTTACTCCCACTCCCGGCCCTGCCAGATCTATGGTTCGAAAGGACAGGCATTGTTCAACCTGTAACGCACGTTGCGATGTCCCCCCGCCGAATAAGCGAATATGGAGTGGATCGGCAAGGCCAAGCCGAAAGCGATGAACAGACCACCGCAGAACCGATTGAATCGATCACCAGATCGTGGCGGCCCTCTTCATGGCCGTTGCTGCCGCCGACTTGGTGAACGCCACCTGTGGCTCAGGCTTCTGTGTGACTGACACATCAGCTGAGATAGCGGGCACGGCAGCGCCAAAAAGCGCACTGCGTGTTCGCCTCTAAGGATTGAGTCGGGAGTTTTGATGCAGACCGTGGAAGCCACAATTAACGCGCTACGCTAGGCGAGGGCGTTGCGTCATATCGTCGCGAGCGACGCAATTGAACAATTCTGGTTTGAATCTGATGGGTGACGGAGTGGCGATCAAAGCAATTTTCGTGGGTATCAATAAACACCTCGACCCGACGATCCCTGAGCTGAGCGGGGCCCGCCGCGATGCTACGGCATTATGGGCGCTGTTCACCGACACTGTCGAAGGCTTGGCTGGCCGACTGCTGGTCGATGAGGCCGCCACTCATGCAGAGGTTTCGCAGGCCATCCTCGGAACACTGTCGACCTCGGACCAAGACGACGTGGTCGTCATCACATTTGCTGGGCATGGCTCTCCCGATGGAAACCTGGTCCTGTTCGATACCAACGCAGCCGATCTTTCCAGTACAGGCCTATCGATGGCGGACTTGGCCGATGCCTTTAAGGCGACGAAGGCGCGTGCGGTGCTGTGCGTGCTTGATTGCTGCTTCAGCGGACAGGCGCCTGCACGCGTACTGGAGGCTGCAGCGCGCCCTCGAAGCGCATTTGCGTTGACCGGGGTTTACGGCGAAGGGCGCATTCTGCTTGCCGCCTGTGCAACCAACGAATCTGCCTGGGAGCAGCCAGGCACCGGACACGGGCTGCTTACGCATGCCGTAATCGAGGCGTTGACGGGTGCGGCCGGCGACTCGGTCAGCTTCCCTGAAATCGCCGGCGAGATCATCCGGCTGGCGCGTGTCGAGGCCGAGCGCATCAGCGTGACACAGACGCCTGTATTCCTGGGCAACGTCCAAGGCGGCCTTGTGTTTCCTATTCTCAAGCGCGGTGACAACTACGCCGCAGCGTTCCCGGCCAGAGCAGTCCAGCAAATGTCGGGATCATTTGCGGAATTGTCCGCGGACGGCTTTCCTCCGGAGATCGTTGATCAATGGACGACGGATTTCCCGCAAGGCCTCAACGCGCTGCAACTCAAGGCCGTCAACGAGCATGGCGTTCTGGCCGGCAGATCACTGCTGGTGGTCGCACCGACCAGCTCGGGTAAGACCATGATCGGCGAAATAGCGGCGATTCAGGCGGTCACAGCCGGCAAGAAAGCGGCGTTTCTGCTGCCATATCGGGCGCTGGTCAACGAGAAGTTCGAGGAGTTCAGCAAGCGATACGGACCTGCAGGCCTGCGCGTCGTTCGGTGCAGCGGTGATGCAACGGATGGCATTGGTCCCGTATTGAGCGGTCGCTATGACCTAGGTTTCTTCACCTACGAAACCTTTCTCAATCTGACGCTCGGTTCGCCCCGCCTACTCAACCAGCTCGGCCTCGTCGTGCTTGACGAGGGTCAATTCATCACGGACCCCAATCGAGGCATTACGGTCGAGTTGATTTTTGCGCTACTGCTACGGGCGCGTCAGCGCGGCATCGAGCCGCAACTGGTGATCTTGTCGGCGGTAATTGGCAACCTCAACAGATTCGATCGCTGGCTCGACCTGCCCTTATTGATGTCCCGCGAGCGGCCTGTGCCTCTGGTCGAGGGCGTACTTGATCGGCGCGGGACGTTCCAGTTCGTTGATGTGGATGGCACCACCAAGACCGAAGCGCTGCTGCCTGTGCATAGCATCGTGCAGCGTCGCGACAAACCCAGCTCGCAAGACGTGATCGTGCCGTTGGTTCAGCAACTGGTAACACAGGGCGAGAAGTTGCTGGTCTTCCGCAACATGCGTGGTCCGGCACAGGGTTGCGCCAAATACTTGTCCAAGGAATTGGGCCTGGGTCCTGCGACGACCGTCCTGGACGTGCTGCCGACTCAGGATGTGACTGGCGCCTCGCAGGATCTGCGGGAATGCCTTGCGGGGGGCACCGCGTTCCACAACACCAATCTCTTGCGCGCGGAACGCGAAGCCGTCGAGAAGGGTTATCGCAGCGCTGGCGGCGGTATCCATGCACTGGTCGCCACCACGACGCTAGCTGCCGGTATCAACACGCCGGCCTCGACAGTGATC
Organism: Pseudomonas sp. 2; assembly: GCF_056627435.1. Lineage (NCBI taxonomy): Bacteria > Pseudomonadati > Pseudomonadota > Gammaproteobacteria > Pseudomonadales > Pseudomonadaceae > Pseudomonas > Pseudomonas sp. 2. Next base: position 252,169 of record NZ_JBWXNG010000009.1, on the reverse strand, counting down.
CTAGCCGAGAACGAGTTCGTCGGTGAGGACGGCCGCCCATTCACCGTCGCCGAGTACAAGAATATGGCAGGACGGGCAGGACGGCTCGGATACAACGAGACCGGCAAGGCCATCATCCTTGCTGAAACACCGATGGGACGCGCGCAACTGTTCCAGAAGTACGTGCTCGGCGTGCCCGAAGACGTGAAATCATCCTTCCAGCAACGCGACCTGCCAACTTGGACATTGCGCTTGCTTAGCCAAGTTCGGGGCGTGCGAGCCACCGAAATTCCTGGCCTTCTGGTCAACACGTTCGGCGGCTACTCTGCATCACGCGCAAACCCGCAATGGATCGGAATCGTGGAGCATGAAGTCACCGCGCTAGTCGAGCGCCTGTTGCAGGCCGGGCTGGCCGAGCGCGAGGGCGAGTTGATCCATCTGACCCTGCTCGGACGCGCCTGCGGTGCTTCGTCCTTGTCGTTTGAGTCGAGCCTGCGGCTGGTCGAGTTGATGAAACAACTGAACGCCGCACAGACGTCGCCCACTTGGGTGCTGGCGATGGTGCAGGTCCTCGACGAAATGGATGCGATCTACACACCGGTCATGAAGCGGGGGCGCTCGGAGAGCGTGCGCGCCAATGACGTGGCGCAGCGTTATGGGCATGCGATGACGCAGGCACTGCAGCGATATTGCCGGGACGAGATTGAATTCTGGTGCCGATGCAAGCGCGCCGCGCTCTTGTACGATTGGATCGAAGGCACCCCCGTCGATGTTTTGGAGAAGCGGTTCTCGACTACCCCCTTCGGAGGCGCTGTCGGATACGGAAACATCATCGGAATCGCTGACGCAACTCGCTTTCATCTGCGCTCGACGCACCAAATCCTGTCGGTGCTCTTCCCGGACCAGCCCACATTCCTAGCGGGACTCGACGAAGTTCTGCAACGACTCGAATTCGGCCTTCCGGCCGGTGCGCTGCCGCTCACAGACTTGCCGCTCGCCCTGACTAGGGGGCAATACCTCGGGCTCTTCAACGCCGGGTGCTTGACGCCGGAAGCCGTGAACGACTTGAGCAGCGAGCGGCTGGAAGCCTACATTGGCTCAGCTAGCGCGTCGCTACTTAGGCAACAAGCATGAACGCCATGGTACTCCAAAGGGAATAGAATTTTCAGCTTGATCGATCTGACCAAGCCGGATGGCTTGCCAGTTAGAGGGCCTAAGGCTGCTAGGCAGCATCAGCAGTGTGAAGCTCCCATGCTTGATACGCTTTCTAATTGCTAGGAAAAATCTTGAACGCAATCAAAACAGAGCTTGAGAGAGTAGCCGTCGCGTGCCGAGCTGGGCTTATCAGCCTCGTTGAATCAAAAGGTTCAACCTTTAACGGATTTCCAAAAGGCGCGTGCGGAGTTGCTTCTGACATTTTGGGGCGAATAGTTTGGGAAACGCTGCAATATGAGGGGGAGTACGTGTGTGGTACACGTCACCCAGAGCTCAAAGGAGCGAGCCACGCATGGTTTGAGGTTGGGGATTACATCATCGACCTTACCCACGACCAGTTCCAAGCTACTGGACTATCCGGCTGGGTTTTCGAGCGTAACGATGGTTGGCATGCGCAGTTTCGATCCCTGGAGCGGCGTCAGGGGTTTTGCAAACCCTCCGAGTGGCCTGCATACCCATCGGATGGTTACAAGGCTTCCCGCGAAGAATCCAAGAAGTTAGGCCTGATCTTTCAGCCGGATTGAATAGGAAAACACCCATGAGCACGGCCATCATCCTAAGAACCCAGCAAGTGCAGGCCGTCAATCAGGCGCAGCGCAGTACCCCAGTGGCGGTCCTTATCCAAGCGCGCGCCGAAGGGAAAGGGCGCTTGCGTACCTTGGCGGCGCTCGGCCTGATCAATGTCGAAGAAGAGCGGGAGTTGTATTACCTGGACGAGACTGCGCGCCAAGTTGCCGAGGAAGCCTGAACCCCATCAACTTCTCGGAAACCGCGCCAAGTACACCAAAGCCCCGCCGTAAAACGCGGGGGCAGGTACAAGAAGAGGAAAGCTTTTCGATCCTCAAGACCGAGTGGGAGAACTCACATGCCAGCGATTACCGATCCTCACATAGGGCTCATCAGTTTTCAAAAGGCGCTGCTAAGCGGCACAATCACGCCCAAGCGTTGCAAGACACAGCGCGAACTTTATTTTCTTCGTGATAAGCCTACTCCTGACACCATTCGCCTGACTTACGCAATGATTGTAGGCCGCCAGGTTAAGGCCATGGCGACTTACATTGAGGCAGAGCCAAACTAAGGAAAACGCTGTTTTGGTGTGGGCTATACCGTTGCGATTCCCTTCCGTGGTCAGGGGCTGGCCAAGGCCGTCCTATCCAGCAGTTTGAAAGAGTTTAAAGGACTCCTGGAAGCCGACTTATCGGAGCCTGGTTTTTACCTTGAAGCCATCATCGGTGTAGATAACGAGCGGTCGCAAAAAGTGGCCAAGGAGATTATCAGTCAGGAACCGGACGAGATTTTTGATAGCGAATCAGGATTGCCTGCACTGCACTACATCACGCTCGTAACTTGATACCGAACTGTCTGAGAAAAAAGCATGAGCAAACGCAGAGCATTCTGTGATGTTGTCCAGGCGCAGGACGAAGACGGGTGTGAGGACAATGTTGAATTGACCCACCTGCCGACGCAAGACTGCCCCACCTCCAACTCGGCACGAACTCTGCCTAAGTAATGTTTTCGCGGAATAAGACTGGGTTATTGACATCTCAGCATCTGGGTTATCTCGGCGTCAGCGCCAACAACCATTGGAATATCGCAACTTTGCAACAGGAGCTGACTCGTCGTTCAGCAGCCTGCGACACACAATATCCAGCCTCGACGTTCTTCATTTCGCATCTCGAGAACGCCCTCTACTTTGATTCATGAGTAGAACTCACAGAACCATCATGGCAACCGGGCTTACCCCGGGCGGCGGCAGAGATTATATTCAGCTGTTCATAAAATCATCGATGGGGTGGCGGCAGCGTTTACGCCAGTACCGCTTTTGCACTGCGAGATGACCCGCATACGATTGTAATGACGCATCTATCAACAGCCAACGCCGCTATGTCGCCAAGGAGTGAATTTGAATTACGTGAATCTAGGTCGCACAGGTCTGAAGGTAAGCCGCTTGTGCTTGGGCTGCATGAGCTACGGCGAACCTGACCGGTTGCCTCAGCCTTGGTCCTTACCTGAGAGGGAGTCACGTCCTTTGATCCAGCAAGCGCTGGAGGCTGGAATCAATTTCTTCGACACAGCCGATATTTACTCGGGAGGTAGCTCTGAAGAGATAGTTGGCCGCGCGATTCGTGATATGGCAAGGCGCGATGAGGTCGTGATTGCCACGAAAGCATTCTTTCCTTTGCGTAATGCTCCCAACGTCGGCTTCCTATCTCGCAAGGCATTGCTCCGAGCGATCGACGACAGCCTTCTACGTCTAGGGATGGATTACGTAGACCTCTACCAAATCCATCGCTTCGATCACGGTACTCCGATTGAAGAGACGATGGAGACACTGCACGACATCGTGAAGGCAGGGAAAGTACGATACATCGGCGCTTCATCCATGGAGGCGTGGCGATTCGCCAAGATGCAACACATTGCTGAGCGACATGGCTGGACACGTTTTGTGTCCATGCAGCCGCAATACAACCTTCTTTACCGTGAAGAGGAACGGGAAATGCTGCCGCAGTGCTTGGACCAGGGCGTGGGGGTCATTCCATGGAGCCCGATGGCACGCGGAAGGCTGACCCGAGAGTGGAGTGAATCTACCAAGCGAAGTGAGAACGATGCATTCGCTATGAAGATGTACCAGAACGCCTCGGAATTGGATAAGCCAGTGGTAGATGTGGTTGCGCGCATTGCCGGTCAGCGCGGCGTGCCACGCGCGCATGTCGCACTCGCTTGGCTGCTATCGAAGCCGGTCATCACCGCACCCATAATCGGTGCCACAAAGAGCGAGCATTTGGCTACTGCTATCGGCTCGCTGGATCTGTCGTTGAGTGAGTCAGAAATTGCCGAGCTTGAAGCTCCGTATTTGCCTCACCCTGTGGATGGCATCATTCCTCCACTTCCAGTGACCCCGCCGGCGATTACTCCCCCGTCAGCTAATCAGCCTCGATAGCGGTGGACGTCGCACATGCTTTGGCGTGCGCGACTAGACGGGGATAGGTTTCGACGACTGGATGAGCCCCGCTCATCCAGGTCCGTAGTAATTGATCGGTAGCCGATCCTATTTAGCCCACGCCTTCACGTCCTCTGCCGCTTCTCGAAAATGCCCTTGGCAACCGACAGGGCTGACATCGCGTTGGGCCAGCCCGCATAGAATGCGAGGTGAGTGATAACTTCGGCCGCCTGTTCCTGTGTCAGCCCACTGTCCATTGCGCGGTTCAGGTGATAAGTGATCTGTTCGACTTGGCCATTCGATATCAAAGCCGCAACGGTGATCAGACTCCGGTCGCGCGGGGCAAGGTCGGGACGCAACCACAGATCCAGAAAAAGGAAGTCGGTGGTGTACTGGACCAGGCCCGGAGCGACGTTATCAAACTGTTCACTAACCCGCGTTGCGCGAACCGATTCCGCTTTCTCATCAACCGGCAAAAGAGTCGGATGCTCCGCAGCCAGTTCGTTGATTCTGATGCCCCGCGCGGAAAAGACTTCACTGACGGGGCCGATCGCTGCCATCGCTTTGCCCCATCCAGAATAATAAGCCAGGTGGGTGATGGTCTCGGAGATCTCGGCCGGTTTAACTCCGTTGTCTAGAGCGAGTTCTGCGTACTGAGCAAGAGCAGGCGTTTCACTTCGAGCAATCAGCGCTGCGATGGTTACAAGGCTTCGATCGCGGCGGTTTAGTCCGGGCCGGTTCCAGAGGTCGCCGTACAGACGGTCTTGGGTATAGAGCTCAAGAGCAGGTGCCACCGACCGTACATGGTCAGAAGCCAGGCGACGGCGCTCTTCGAGAGCCTGTTCGGACTCGGCCCCCGTGGCGCTCATGATCAAAGTTCCTGCGATGAGAGGTGCCAGGCGTTTCATAAAGTTTTTCCTATGCATGGAGTTTGGAAACGTAGGTGTAACTTCGCTCTAACTGCGATCAAATTGGCTTTCGGTAAAAGGGTCAGCACGACCACCATGCAAGGTGATCTTGGCGAGACCAGCATCGATCTCTCGCAGCTCGTCGGCGGTCAGCTGTACCCTCGGCGCGCCTACGTTCTCGATCAGGTGTGGATACTGAGTCGTACCTGGGATTGGTACGACCCAGGGGCGCTGTGCCATGACCCAAGCCAGAGCAAACTGGACAGACGTGGTCTGCTTACGCCGCGCCCATTCACGGGCAAATTCCAGCAATGCCATGTTGGTGGGAAGTGCGTCAGGCTGGAATCGCGGGAGGTTGTGTCGGCGATCCGTCTTGTCGAAGCGCTGGCTCGGATTAACCGCGCCGGCGAGGAAGCTACGGGCCGTCGGGCAATAGGGGACGAAGCCGATGCCAAGTTCTTCCAGCGTCGGAAAAATTAGCGTTTCAGGCTCTCTCCACCACATCGCGTATTCGCTTTGAACAGCGGTTACCGGCAACACTGCATGGGCGCGGCGAATCGTGCTCGCACTGGCCTCCGATAGGCCCCAATGCTTGACCTTCCCAGCCTTGATCAGCTCTTTTAAAGTCCCGGCAACCTCCTCGATCGGCACGTTTGGATCTGGACGATGTTGGTAGAGCAGGTCGATGTGATCGGTCTTCAACCGTTTCAGCGACCCATCGACCGCACGGCGAATATGGTCAGGACGACTGTTGAGCGCCGTGGGTTTGCCTTCCTCGACTCCAAATCCGAACTTGCTGGCGATCACCACCTGGTCGCGGATAGGGGCCAAAGCCTCACCCACAATCTCCTCGCTCAGATATGGGCCATAGACCTCGGCCGTATCGAAAAAAGTAACTCCCTGCTCGAAGGCGGTACGAATCAGCGACACCATCGCTTTACGGTCGCGTGGGCCTCCCCCGTAGTACCCGACCATCGGCAGGCATCCGAGTCCCATGCTGGAGACCTGCAACGAGCCCAGGCTACGCGTGGTCATGGACTGCTGCTTTACCGGGGCCGCAACGTCTGGGTCGCTTACGGTCTTGCCGCTAACCGATTGCGCGAAAGTATTCCCGGTGCTGGCCAAGGTGGTTGATGCCAAGAGCAAGCCGGTCCCGGCAATTATGAAACTGCGGCGATCTGCAGATACTGGGTTGTTTTCGGATTCGTTGTCTCTTGAATATTCAGTCATCAGTCGAGAGCCTCTGTGATACCTGTGGGTTGCCAACCTGCCTACCAGGCATATGCCTGCGGCGCTTCTCCACCAGGGCCCGGCCAGATTTCCTCAAGACAACGGACGGTGTCTTCCGATAGAGCAATGGTTGTTGCGCGCAAAGCCGCTCTCATCTGCTCAACTGTGCGGGGCCCAACCAGGGGGGCGGTGACAACGGGGTTCTGCAGCAGCCAAGCCAAGGCGACGTTCGATGGAGCCTCTCCTAAGTCCTCACAGAGCCCCTCATAAGCCTCCAATTGCATTCGATACTGTTCGACCCGTTTGGAAAGCGCGGGCCTGGCACGACGACCGCTGGCTGATTTTTTTAGGACGCCGCCAAGCAGCCCCCCAGAGAGCGGACTCCAAGGAATGAGACCAATACCGTAATGCCTGCAAGCGGGAATGACCTCCAGCTCGACGGTTCGACTTACCAGGTTGTAGATACTCTGTTCTGCGACCAGCCCAAGAAAGTGTCGCGCGTTGGCCATGGATTGAGCGGTGGCTAGGTCCCAGCCTGCAAAGTTGCTGCTGCCGACATAGAGGACCTTGCCCTGCTGCACGAGGATCTCCATGGCCTGCCAGATTTCCTCCCAAGGCGTATTACGATCGATATGGTGCATCTGGTAGACATCGATATGGTCCGTTCGCAGGCGGCACAGGCTGTCCTCACAAGCCTTACGGATATGGTATGCGGAGAGCCGGCGATCGTTCGGCCCTGGTCCCATAGGCTGATAGAGCTTTGTGGCGATAACCACGCGATTGCGTCGTCCACCCCTCTCGATCCAGCGGCCTATGATCTCCTCGGAAAGGCCAGAACCTTGTTTGATATCAGGTGACTGCTCTATCCCGTATACGTCAGCGGTGTCGATGAAATTGATGCCGGCATCGATTGCCTCATCGAGAATGTCAAAGCTGGTTGCCTCATCAGTGACATCTCCAAAATTCATCGTACCTAAGCAAAGTCGGCTGACCTTCAGGCCAGTTCGGCCTAGATGCGTATAGTCCATTCTCTTGCTCCATAAGCTGGATGCACCGGGCAAAGAACGTACTGAGCCCGACGCTGGAGGACCAAGAGTAACGATGCATATGACCATCAGTTAGCAGGGTAAGCTGGACGGACTTGTGAGCGATACTCATGACCAAACGGTACACTTTCGGCTGCGGCAGTTGTCACTGCCTGGACAGCCTGTTGTAGTTGTTGGGAGTTCGTCGCGTGGGGCGTCTTTGCTCGGTGAACGTAATTTGACGAGAGACCGACGCTAAACCTCTCCTAAGAAAGCGAGTTTTATGCAAACAAATCGAGCCGACGTTGCCGACCTGATCTATTTTCTGGCCATCGCCCGTCATCGAAGCTTCAGCCGTGCGGCGGTCGAAATCGGAGTTAGCGCTTCGGCGCTGAGCCACTCTTTGAAGGCATTGGAAAGTCGGCTCGGGGTTAGATTGCTCAACCGCACTACCAAGAGTGTCACGCTGACTGCGGCCGGGGAGACATTGGCCGAATCCATTGGTCATCCTTTCGAGACGATCAATGGCGCACTGGAAATGCTCAACCGCTTCCGAGACACACCCAGCGGTAGAGTCCGGATAAACGCGGCCGTAGAGGCAGCCAATCTGCTGTTGGCCCCGATCATGCCAGCGTTTATGGACCGATATCCGGATGTCGAGATCGACATTGTGGCCAGCAACCGGCTGGTAGACGTAACCGACGCTGGTTTCGATGCAGGCATCCGGTACGGTGGAACGGTTCCGGAGGACATGGTGGCCAGAAGGCTATCGGCAGATATACGTTGGGTCGTAGCAGCCTCTCCGGACTATCTTGATCGCTGCGGAACACCTGAGCATCCGGACGACCTGCTCAACCATCGCTGTATCAGCAACCGACTGGGTGATGACCGAATCTACCGTTGGGAGCTTGAGCGCGATGGTGAGTCATTACAGATCGCTGTTCCTACGTCGGTGACAGTGGACCATGCAGAAACGGGGCTCATAGCCGTGCTGGGCGGAGCGGGTCTAATGTATTTCCCAGAACCTCTGGTTGCACCTTATGTGAAAGACGGGCGCCTTCGATTGGTGCTGACGGATTGGGCCCCGTTGGGGGACGGTTTCCATATTTATTACTCAAGCCGCCGGCAGCTTCCGACATGCCTGCGGCTGCTCATTGAATTTATACATGAAACCAAGCCGCTTGGAATCTGAGGCTGAAGATCCGACATCGTTAACCGACCATCAATTGCCAAGGCTCGACGAGCGCCTCATGGGCTGTCATCACAACCGCATACGGCCACATCAAGGATGTCACCTAGCGCTCGGTTTGCTGGGGTAAGCCTTCGACGATGTACGAATTTGTGAGTCCAGAGCTCTGGCGAATAGGCCGGATCTTGGCGTATTCAGGAGAGTTGTACCAAGCCCGTGCCTACTCAAGGCTGTCAAATTCGATGATAATCATACGATGAGTAGGCGGATTACCTTCAAGCCTATCCATATGCCCGGCGCGCACCACGTAGCGGCCACTGTAAGGTTTGAATGTTGCGTCGACTTGCTCCCTGTACGGCTGGATGCCTTGTGGGTCCTGCAGATCGAATTCTGCAACGTAGTACGCGGGTGCTCTACCTGGCTCAGTTGGGGACGTTTGCGCCTGCGAAGCCAAGGGCACCGCCGCAAGCGATACGAATAGCCAAAGAGTTGGGATCAGCCTGCTGTTGAGCTCCATTCTTGTAACCTCCTTCGCGATGAGTGTAAGGAAAGACTCCAAACTTATGGTTTCTTGGCGCTCAACTGCACAGGTACTGTTTCGATCAGCTTGCGTGACTGAATCATAGATTGCGTCAGCGCCACGTACTTCTTGAAGTGGGATGATTCAATGTGCGCGCGGTAAGCTTCATCATTCGTGTAGATTTCAAAGAAGCGCAGGCTGTTTGGTTTGTCTTTTTCAGCTACGGAGTAGATGGCTACCACCCCTGGTTCGATGCGGATGGATTCTTCCATCTCTTCCTTCACTGCTGCCTTGTAAGCGTCAAGCTGTGCAGGATCGATCACCAGCTCCGCAATACGCACGACTGTCTTGTCCGGCTCCTGGGCTCGCACCATCGCTGCCGGAAGGAGGCCGCACATTACCACTGAGATAAATGCTGCTGTTTTCAGACGCAGTCGATTTCCCTTGGTGTTCATGGAATACCTTTGGTTGCTTGTCGGCCTGAGGGTTTGGCTGTCGTAGGACAGTATCCCTGAAGTCCTTTAATCAGTGCGGTTGCAGTTGTGGCGAGAGCTCACGGGTTTAAGGGTGTGGTGCTCGGATGATTAGAGCTGTAGTTTATTGAAACCGTCCAAAGTTCAAAACCGGGCAGGCTCGCTGCCCGGTTCTTGACTCCTTTCAGAACCCTGTCATTGCAAGTGAATCACAAGCTCAGGCACAGGTATTTGATTTCCAGATAGTCTTCGATACCGTACTTGGAACCTTCACGGCCCAAGCCCGACGCCTTGATCCCACCGAACGGCGCGACTTCGTTGGAGATCAGGCCGGTGTTGATACCTACCATGCCGTATTCCAGCGCCTCGGCCACACGGAACACGCGGCTCATGTTCTGCGCGTAGAAGTACGAGGCCAGGCCGAACTCGGTGTCGTTGGACATCGCGATCACTTCGGCCTCGTCCTTGAAGCGGAACAGCGGCGCCAGCGGACCGAAGGTTTCTTCCTTGGCGACGGCAGCGTCCTTAGGCACATCGACCAGGATGGTTGGTTCGAAAAAGTTACCCTCAATGGATTTCCCACCGAGCACAACCTTGGCACCTTTGCTGACAGCGTCTTGAATGTGTTCCTGAATCTTGGCTACCGCCTTGCCATCGATCAGCGGGCCGGTGGTGGTGCCTTCGGTCAGGCCGTCGCCGACTTTCAGCTTGGCCACGGCGGCCTTGAGCTTCTCGGCGAACGCGTCGTACACGGCGTCCTGCACGTAGATGCGGTTGGCGCAGACGCAGGTCTGGCCGTTGTTGCGATACTTAGAAATGATCGCGCCTTCGACGGCCTTATCCAGGTCCGCGTCGTCGAACACGATGAACGGCGCGTTGCCACCCAGTTCCAGCGAGACTTTCTTGATGTCGTGGGCACATTCGGCCATCAGTTGGCGACCGATTTCGGTCGAGCCAGTGAACGACAGCTTGCGCACGATCGGGTTGCTGGTCAGCTCGGTGCCGATGTCGCCGGCGCTGCCGGTGACCACGCTGAACACACCGGCCGGGATGCCGGCGCGCTCGGCCAGTTCAGCTAGGGCGAGAGCGGAATACGGGGTCTGCGAAGCAGGCTTCAGGACCATGGTGCAACCGGCAGCCAGTGCAGGGCCGGCTTTACGGGTGATCATCGCCGCCGGGAAGTTCCACGGGGTGATCGCCGCAGTAACACCAATGGGCTGCTTGAGTACGATCAGGCGCTTGTCCGGCTGGTGGCCCGGAATCACGTCGCCGTAGAGGCGCTTGGCTTCTTCGGAGAACCACTCGATGAACGAGGCAGCGTAGGCGATTTCGCCCTTGGCTTCGGCCAGCGGCTTGCCTTGCTCCAGGGTCATCAGGCGACCGAGGTCGTCCTGGTTTTCCAGCATCAGTTCGAACCAGCGACGCAGCTTGGCGCCACGCTCTTTGGCGGTCAGCGCGCGCCAGGCCGGCAGGGCCTTGTCAGCGGCTTCGATAGCACGGCGGGTTTCAGCGGCGCCCATTTTCGGGACGGTGCCCAGAATCTCGTTGTTCGCCGGGTTGTTGACCTTGATGGTCTGGCCGCTGTCGGCATCGGCCCAGGCGCCATTGATGTACGCCTGCTGGCGAAAAAGAGTGGAGTCCTTAAGCATCAGGTTCATATGTAGGTCCCATAAAGAAAATGGGGAGGGCCGAAAAATAAGGGGAGGGCCCTCCCGAAAAACGCTTCAGATGGCCGCGCTGCGCTCGCGCAACTCCATGTTGAGGATGCGGTCGTTCTCGGAGTAGTCGACCGGGCAATCGATGACATGCACACCGGGCGTGTTAATGCAGTGCTCCAGCAGCGGCAGCAGGCCTTCTGCGCTTTCCACGCGATGGCCTTTGGCACCGTAGGCTTCGGCGTATTTGACGAAGTCCGGGTTGCCATAATCCAGGCCGAAATCGGTGAAGCCCATGTTCGCCTGTTTCCAGCGGATCATGCCGTAGCCGTCGTCACGGAGAATCACCACGGTGACGTGCATGCCCAGACGTACAGCGGTTTCCAGCTCCTGGCTGTTCATCATGAAACCGCCGTCGCCGCACACGGAAATCACCGGGCGATCCGGGTACACCAGGTGCGCGGCCATGGCCGATGGCAGGCCGGCGCCCATGGTTGCCAGGGCGTTGTCCAGCAGCACGGTGTTCGGCTTGTGCGCCTTGTAGTTGCGGGCGAACCAGATCTTGTAGATGCCGTTGTCCAGAGCAACGATGCCTTCGGACGGCAGCACGCGACGGATGTCGGCGACCAGACGCTGCGGGTAGACCGGGAAGCGGTTGTCGTCGGCGCCTTCGGCGATCTGGGTTTCGTTGGCTTCGCGGATTTCCAGCAGGCGGGTGAAGTCCCAATGCGAAGTATCGGTCAGCGCTTCGCCGATCTGCCACACGGCGTTGGCTATGTCGCCGATCACTTCGATCTGTGGGAAGTACACGGCATCGACTTCGGCGGAACGGAAGTTGATGTGCACGACCTCGGTACCGCCACGCACCATGAAGAACGGCGGCTTTTCGATCACGTCGTGGCCGATGTTGATGATTAGGTCGGCGGCTTCAACGGCGCGGTGAACGAAGTCACCGGAGGACAGCGCGGCGTTGCCGAGGAAGCGCGGGTGACGCTCGTCGACCACACCTTTGCCTAGCTGGGTGGTGATGAAAGGGATGCCGGTCTTGTCGATCAACTGCTGCAGAACCTTGGCGGTCATCTTGCGGTTGGCCCCGGCGCCAATCACCAGAATCGGGCTGCGTGCTTTCTGCAGTTTTTCGACAGCGGCTTCGACCGACTTGTGCTCGGCGAGCGGGCGGCGGTGCAGGCTCGGCGGGATCGGCATGCTGTCGGTCTGCTCGGCGGCGATGTCTTCCGGCAGCTCCAGATGCACGGCGCCCGGCTTCTCCTCTTCGGCGAGGCGGAAGGCTTCACGCATGCGCGCAGGGATGTTGTCCGCCGAAGCGAACTGATGGGTGTACTTGGTGATGGGGTCCATCATGCCGCACACGTCGATGATCTGGAAACGACCCTGCTTGGATTTCTTGATGGGCTTCTGGCCGGTGATCATCAGCATCGGCATGCCGCCCAGGTAGGCGTAGGCGCCGGCGGTCACCAGGTTGGTCGCACCCGGGCCGAGGGTCGACAGGCTGACGCCGGTCTTGCCGGTCAGACGGCCATAGGTCGCGGCCATGAAGCCGGCGGACTGTTCGTGGCGGGTCAGCACCAGCTTAATCTGCGATTTGCGCAGTGACTCCAGGAGATCCAGGTTTTCTTCTCCGGGGATACCGAATACGTATTTAACGCCTTCGTTTTCCAGGCACTGCACGACAACGTCTGCGGCTTTTGCCATTTTTTCTATCACCTCTATCCAAAGCTCACGGTGGCTTTTGTATTTAAACGGGCTCACGGCCGATCGATGGGCGCTCTCCAAGCAATCTGTCGTGTCCGAATATGTTGAGTTGGATGGCCTACTTAAGGTCATCCTTGTCGGGTTGTGCTCTGGCGCTGATGTGCCGGGCGGCTGTTGGTGTACAGCCGCCCGATTGTGTTGATTACAGGTCGCTCTTGCGTCACGTGTCGTTCAGCGACTTACCTTGCGTCTCAGGCAGCAACAACGAGGCGACCAGCACTACACAATAGGCACCACCAGCAAATATGCCGATCGCCAGACCGAGGCTGGTTTTGGCACTCAAATAGCCCACCAGCGTTGGGAACAGCGCACCGATTCCTCGTCCGAAGTTGTACGCAAACGCTTGTCCATTCGCCCTCAGTGCCGAAGGGAATAGTTCGGTCAGATACGCGCCCAGCCCCCCAAATATCCCGGATGCTGCAAAGCCCAAAGGAAAACCAAGCAGCAGGATTTGGGTGTTTGTGAGCGGAAGCTGGGTGTATGCGTAAATCGAGATTCCCGAGAGTACGGAGAACAGCAGCAGATTCATCCGGCGACCAATGCGGTCCGCCAGATAGGCGCCAAAAATGTAGCCGCAGAATGAGCCCGTGATGATCACCATCAGATAGCCACCTGTACCGATGACAGACAGGCCACGTTCCGTTTTCAGGAAGGTAGGCAACCAGGTAGTCACCCCGTAATAGCCCCCCTGAATCCCCGCGCACATCAAGGCACTCAGCAGCGTGGTTCGAATCAGGCTTGGCGAAAAAATTGCCCAGAAGGGTTGAGATGGCTGAGTTGCACGGGTCTCCAGAAAAATCTGGGGTTCAGGTACGTTCTTGCGGATGAACACCACCAGCAAAGCGGGCAGTACGCCAACCCAGAAAAGCGATCGCCATGCCCATTCCTCAGGTAGCAAGGTGAATGCGAGGGTATAGGCCAGTGCTGCGACGCCCCAACCAACTGCCCAGCCACTCTGAACAGTCCCCACCGCTTTGGCGCGGTTTTCGCTTCTGATGATTTCACCCATCAGTACCGAGCCCACAGCCCATTCGCCACCGAACCCCAACCCCTGCAAGGCGCGAAGAACAAAAAGGGTTTCGAAGTTCTGGCTGAAGCCGATTGCCACGGTGCACAGCGAGAACCAGAGGATTGTGATTTGTAAAATCTTCACTCGGCCATAACGGTCCGCGAGGATTCCTGCTACCCAACCACCGATGGCAGAGGAAAGTAGCGTCACCGTGCCCAGCATGCCCGCTTGCCCTTTGTCGATGTTCCAGATGGCCACCAACGTGGAGATCACGAAGGTGAACACCATGAAGTCCAGAGCATCGAGTGCCCAGCCACCGAAAGCCGCTATAAACGTTCGACGACCGCTTTTATCGAGTTCTTTGTACCAGTTCATTTTTGTTGTGGTTCCTGGTTGAGACCAGCGTAAGCGCTGGGGAGGGATAGTCAGACGCCCGGGAAGTCGTAGAGACGAGCCGGGTTGTCGACAAGGATCTTCTGTCGTAGCGATTCTTCAGGTGCCCAGACGGCGAGCTGATTGAGCATCTGACCTGTATCAACCATGGTGGGGATGGCCACATGTGGCCAATCACTGCCCCATACAACCTTGTCGGGAGCGGCTGCGATCAGGGCCTGGGCCCAAGGCGTGACGTCGGCGTACGTATCCAGCTGATCACTGATTCGATAGGGTCCAGAAAGCTTGCACCACCAGTTGTGGTTGCTGATTGCCTCGCGTAGCGCATCCAAAGCAGGATTTTCCACCCCACCACTCACCGGCATATGCCCCATGTGATCGATCACCACAGGGCAGGGCAAATTACGCATGCGTGGCCACAATTCGGGTAGGCGACGAATATCCATGAGGAACTGCATGTGCCAGCCCAGAGGGGCGATCCGAGCCGCAAGGCGCTCCATGCTTTCAAACCCCACGCCACCGCCGAACAGCACGTTAAGCCTCACACCACGTACGCCCGCGATGTGTAGACGATTCAGTTCTGCGTCAGAGACGTCCGTATCCACCACGGCAACGCCGCGAAGCGAGTCGGGATGACGCTCAAGCACTTCACACATGTAGCTGTTATCGGTGCCATAGACACTGATCTGGACAAGAACCCCTCGCGTCATCGCGTTGCGCCGAAGCATGGCGTGATATTGGTCCTCAGGAGCCGGATTCGGGGTGTAGCTTCTACCAGACACAAACTGATCGTTCACGACATCGCGGACAACGTGGGCGTGGGTATCGCAGGCGTCAAATGGAACCGTGAAAGCTGGAGGTTCAGAGACCTCGTACGGGGGCAGGCAGATTTCAGTAGAGCGGACTAAAACATCGTCTGTGTTTGACATGAAAATCTCTCTGACTTGAGCAAGCTCAACGTAACTGAGCTTGCAAATCATGCGAAAAAGTTGCTCTGTCAGTTGCCTTTGCCCAAAGCGATCACTGTCAAAGCACTTCAGGCTTAACAGTGACCGCTGTTGATGGGCGTTAAATGTCCAAGGCAGGATTGAGCGCCCGTTACTCTTTAGAGTAGGACGGGGTCAGATTCTCGGATGCCTTGGTGGTAGGAGCTTTGAGCTCAAGTCGCTCAATCTTCCCGACCACCACGAGGTAGCAGAACATCGCAATCAACGCGTTCGCGGCAACGAACACCAGCGCGCTTTCAAACGAGCCAGTGGCCTGGAGGATCAAGCCGATAATGATCGGTGTGGTGATACCCGCAGTATTGCCGAAGGCGTTGAACATGCCGCCACACAGACCGGCGATAGGCTTTGGAGCGGTGTCGGCTACGACTGCCCACCCGATGGCGCCGAAGCCTTTACCGAAGTAAGCCATAGCCATGATTGCGATGACCACCCACTCCACGTCGACGTAGTTGCACGCGACCATCGATGTCGACAGCAGCATCCCGACTACCAGAGGGGCTTTTCGAGCGAAGGTGAGGGAATGGCCTCTGCGGATCAGCCAATCCGACACAACACCCCCAAGAACGCCACCCAGGAATCCGCACACAGCTGGAATCGAGGCGACGAAGCCTGCCTTCAGAATCGACATTCCGCGATCTTGCACCAAATACACCGGGAACCAGGTGAGAAAGAAGTAGGACAATGTGTTGATGCAGTACTGGCCGATGAACACGCCCAGCATCATCCGATTCGTCAGCAATTGCTTGAAAGCTGCCCATGTCGGCTTGGCCGCCTTCTCGCCACCAATCTGATCCATCTCAACCAGGCCGCCACCATCACGGATGTGCTGCAACTCGGCCGGATTGATGCGTGGATGCTGTACCGGTGAATGAACCGACCTGAGCCAGACCAACGTCATGAGAATGCCCAAGCCACCCATGACCAGGAAGACTTCATGCCAGCCGTAGCTGTACACGATCCAGCCCATGAACGGAGCGAAGATAACCGTCGCGAAGTACTGAGCGGAGGTAAAAATACCTGCTGCAGTGCCTCGTTCTGCCGCTGGGAACCATGCCGCTGCAAGCCGACTGTTTCCTGGGAAGGATGGCGACTCTGCCAGTCCAACGATGAACCTGAGAATGAAGAGAGTTACGACGGCGGTAGTGGTAGAAAGCAAGCCAATACCGGCCTGTACCATAGTGAACGCGGACCAGAGGAAAATGCTCCACGCGTAGACGCGTTTGGTTCCGAACCGGTCGAGCAGCCAGCCGCCTGGGATCTGGCCAATCACGTAGGCCCAGGCGAACGCCGAAAACAGCAGTCCCATCTGGACGGGCGTGATGCCCAATTCTGTTTTGAGTGAAGGGCTCACAATCGACAGCGTCGCACGGTCAGCATAGTTGATCGTGGTGACGACGAAGATGATGAAGAGAATTAGGTAGCGAACTCGTGTTGGACGGTCACTCATGATGAACCCCTAATTTTTATTGTTTGGGAATAGGCCAGCCCCAGAGGGCTGGCCGTCTCAGAGATAATTGAAGGGTTAGTTGCCCGAAGCAGGCACCCTGGCAATCATTTGAGGTGGGCGCAGAAACTCGAAATCACAGCCTTTGTCTGCCTGAGTCATCTGCTCGTAGAACAACTTGCGATAACCACGTTCGGCATTCACTGGTTTGGGTAGAACCAGATTCTTACGGCGCTCAGCCAGGATCTCGTCGTCGACCAAGAGTTGAATTGCGCGCTCGGAAACGCTGAGGCGGATGCGGTCGCCGTTCTGTACGAGGGCGAGGTTGCCCCCCAGAGCAGCTTCTGGTGTCACGTGCAGGACGATGGTGCCCGCAGCGGTACCGCTCATGCGGCCGTCAGAGATACGCACCATGTCTTTCACGCCCTGGCGGGCCAGTTTTTTCGGAATCGGCAGGTAACCGGCTTCAGGCATGCCAGGAGCACCGATCGGGCCGATATTTTTGAGTACCAGAACGTCGTCGGCATTCACATCGAGATCAGGATCGTCGATGCGGTTCGCCATGTCCTCAGAGTTCTCGAAGACGACAGCGCGACCCTCATGCTCCATCAGCTTCGGGTTAGCTGCAGATTGCTTGATGATGGCGCCATCGGGAGCGAGGTTGCCTCTCAAGAAGGCGATGCCACCGGCCGGATAGATAGGATTCGAGAAGCTACGAACCACGTCTTGCTTGTGCTCAGGGAAGTCTTCGAGCTCTTCACCCAGCGTGCGACCGCTTACCGTCATGCAGTCCAGGTGAAGCTGAGGCTTAAGCTCACGGAGTACCGATTGCAGGCCACCTGCGCGGTGCAGGTCTTCCATGTAGTGCTGGCCGGAAGGCTTCAGGTCGACCAATACCGGAGTTTCACGGCTCATACGGTCAAACGCTTCAAGGTCAATCTCATAACCCAGGCGACCTGCCACTGCGGTCAGGTGGATGATGCCGTTGGTTGAACCGCCGATGGCGAGCAGTACGCGCAAGGCGTTCTCGAAGGCCTTCTCGGTAAGGATCTTGTCCGGGGTCAGTCCGTTGCGCGCATTTCGTACGGCTTGGCGACCGCTTTCTTCCGCGATACGAATCCGGTCGCTGGTGACTGCCGGTGGAGTTGCACCACCTGGCATCACGATACCCAGTGCTTCGCCAATGCAAGCCATGGTGCTGGCAGTGCCCATGACAGAGCAGGTGCCCACACTGGCAACCAGCTTGTTGTTCACTTCGCTGATTTCTTCGTGGCTGATTTCGTCGGCGCGGTATTGACCCCAGAAACGACGGCAATCGGTGCAAGCACCCACGCGCTCACCGCGGTGGCCCCCCGTCAGCATGGAGCCGGTGATCAGTTGGATCATTGGGACGTTGGCCGATGCCGCCCCCATCAATTGGGCAGGCACGGTTTTGTCGCATCCACCGATCAGCACCACGGCATCCATTGGCTGTGCACGGATCATTTCTTCCGTGTCGATGGCCATCAAGTTGCGCAGGTACATGCTGGTAGGAGCAGAGAAGCTTTCAGCAACCGAAATGGTTGGAAAGTCGATGGCCAAACCACCTTCCATCATCACGCCACGCTTGACGGCTTCAATGAGTTGAGGGGCATTGCCGTGGCAGGGGTTGTAACCGCTGCCTGTGTTGGCGATACCGATGATGGTGCGATCCAGGGCATCGTCGCTGTAGCCAGCGCCTTTGATGAAGGCCTTGCGGAGGAACAAAGCGAAGCCTGTGTCTCCGTAGTTTGTGAGGCCCTTGCGGATGCCGGTTGGTTTTACGACGGGGGCTTTATCAGGCATAGGTCACCTACCGCTATTATTGGATTTATGATCGATCAGATTATTGATAATCTGTTGATGCGAATAAAATCACGATCAGGGCCGCGCTGCAAGCGCAGATCGTCGGCTGAGAGGAAGGAATTCAAAGACTGCTGCAGGCGAGGTTGATTTGTGGCAGTCTGCGACTAACTAGCACTACCGTTTTAGGGCAATCCGTTCATGCAGCTTGTAGACTCCGAAACCAATATATTTGGCCTTGAGCAGGTCGTTCGGATCCTGGAGGAGGAGATCGTTCTCGGCTTCCTTCATCCTCGCGAGCGGCTGGTCGAGGACGATCTGCTAGAGCGGTTCGGGCTCAAGCGTCATGTGGTCAGGCAGGTTTTGGTCGAGCTTGAGCGGATGGGCCTCGTCGAGCGAAAGCGAAATGTGGGAGCCCTGGTTCGGTCCTACACGGCAAAAGAGGTCGAGGACCTTTACGACGTGCGTGAGCTGTTGGAGTGCCAATGCGTCCGCCTCATCAAGTTTCCTGTGCCTGAGGCTGCACTCGCCAAGCTGATTGCTATTCAGAAGAACCATGATGAAATGATTGCAACCGGTAACCTGCGAGGGGCCTTCAGGGCCAACATGCAGTTCCACGAGACCCTATTTCACCTTTCCGACAACACGGTTTTGGTAGCTGCCATCCAGGACCACGCGCAGCGTGCGCACTCGATTCGTTCATCGTCTCTCGTTATCAGCGAACAGCTTGAAAGAGCTCGTCGTGAGCATTGGATGATCATTGAGGCGCTCAAGGAAGGAAACGCAGACCGCCTTGTTCAGTTGTGCAGTGATCATCTAAAACCTTCTCGGGATACGTACGTATCACACTATCACCTGAGAGATAGTCAGAGAGTTATGCCCTAGCTCTAAGGCCGGTGATTGGCCTCATAAGCGGGCTTGTTCTGGCCCGCTCAACAGCAGTTTTGCGTAATGAACCAGATCGACATTTCCACCGGATAAGATTACGCCAACTCGTTTCCCTTTTAGTTGCTCACGCAATTTGAATACCGCTGCCGCGGCAAGGCAGCCAGTGGGCTCTACTACCAAATTCATACGCTCGGCGAGAAAACGCATGGCGTGGAGTAGTTCGTCATCCGAGACCGTGAACATGTCATTCACGAGCTCTTTGATGACAGGGAAAGTCAATTCGCCCAGCGCCTGCGTTTGCGCGCCGTCAGCGATTGTTACCGGGGTATTGATCAAGACGATCGACCCTTTTCGGAAA
Organism: Pseudomonas sp. 2; assembly: GCF_056627435.1. Classification (NCBI taxonomy): domain Bacteria; kingdom Pseudomonadati; phylum Pseudomonadota; class Gammaproteobacteria; order Pseudomonadales; family Pseudomonadaceae; genus Pseudomonas; species Pseudomonas sp. 2. The sequence goes on along the minus strand of NZ_JBWXNG010000009.1, from coordinate 232,341 downwards.
GACAGCTGACCATCGTTTCCGGCCTCTGGCTCAACTCCAAACACCTCACACCGCGGAGCGAGATCACGGGTGATCAGCGCCGTACCCGAGATCAATCCGCCGCCTCCGACTGGGACGAGCAGGACATCGAGTCCTTCAACTTGATCGAAGAGCTCCAGCGCCGCAGTGCCCTGGCCAGCCATAACGTGTGGATGGTCGTACGGGGGTATTAAGGTGTAGCCGAACTCATCCTGAAGCTTTCGAGCGATCGCCATTCGATCCTCAGTGCTACGGTTGTACTCGACTATTTGGCCGCCGTAGCCAAGTGTCGCTGCCTTCTTGGAAGAAGGTGCATCTGACGGCATTACGATCACCGCTTTGATGCCTAACTCCTTCGCCGCGAGGGCAATACCCTGAGCGTGGTTGCCAGATGAGTAAGTCACCACGCCTCGAGCCTTTTCGTCGTCGCTCAGATTCATCAGCGCATTCATGGCTCCTCTGATTTTGAATGCCCCCATGCGCTGGAACTGCTCGCATTTGAAGAATACTTTGGCGCCAATCATGGCGTCCAAGGTCGACGAGGTGAGAACTGGCGTGCGATGGATACGACCAGAGAGGAGTTCGGCAGCAGACCGAACATCACTGGCCGTTGGAATTGGTATTGCGGTCATGGCGACTCCATCAAGAGGGACATCGAAATTGGAACATTGCGCTTTTGAGAAGGTGCTGCTTGCGTCATTCCGGGGCCTTCACGTTGGTGTGAGGCTTTCTCAATCGCGAATTTGAAATATCGCCTCGATTTCCACTGCCATGTGGGAAGGCAATGAAACTGCACCTGTAGCAATACGGGTGTGGCGACCTTGCTCGCCGAGGATGCGGACAAGTAAATCGGACGCGCCGTCGAGCACCTTTGGGTGATCAGCGAAGCGTTCATCGCAGTTGACGATGCCGGCTAACCGAACAGCCTGGACCAAATGGTCGATCTCATCGTCACAGGCGGCCGCCAAGTGGGCCAATATGTTCAGCGCACAAAGCTCCGCAGCATTTCGGCCTTCTGTGAGTGAAAGATCGGTTCCGACTCGGCCGACATACCTCAGTTCGCCATCGATCCGCGGTGCTTGGCCTGCGATGAAGAGCAGACTTCCGGCACGCACAGCGGATGTGTAGGAGCCTTGGGGAAGATTGATGCTGGGCAGCTGATAACCGGCCGCAGCGAGTCTTCCCGAAATTGTCGTGATACTCATGGCACGCATTTCCTTAGAAAAAAGGCCGCGACTGGGAGTCGCGGCCTTGATCATTACTGGATGGAGCTCAATTCCTTGCGCATTGACTTCACGTCATCAGCGTTGACGCGTGGGGCTGAGTTGCCCCAAGTGTTGCGAATATAGGTGAGCACATCCGCTACGTTCTGATCACTGAGGTTCCAGGCGAACGAAGGCATGGCCGGTGCAGTTGGCGCTTCATGAGTCGCCCCAGCCCGGCCGCCGGCCAGCACGATGCGTATCAGGGAGGACGGATCGTTCTGATTCACCAGCGGCGCATCCGCAAGCTTTGGAAACAGATGCGAAATGCCCCTTCCATTCGGTGTGTGGCAGGCAGAGCAACGATCGGCATAGATTGCACTACCAGCAACGATGCCGGCATCTGAGGCAGGCAGAGGATCTGCTTTCTTCACATCCGCACTGAGGGTTTTCAGGTAAACCGCCACGGCCATCAGATCTTCGTCCTTCCAGTGCTGCGAGGAGTGTTCAACCTCTTCAGCCATCGGACCTGATGCGATGTCGAAGTGGTTAGCACCGGTCTTTAGATATTGAACGATATCCTTCTCCGACCAACCGGCGATACCGCTGTGAGCGTTTGCCGTGATGTCCGGGGCTACCCAGCTTTGCAAGTTGGTACCGCGCAAGAACTGATCGTCCTTATCGCCGCCCAGAAGATTTTTAGGCGTGTGGCAGGTGCCGCAGTGACCCAACCCTTGAACCAAGTAGGCGCCGCGGTTCCATTGCGCGCTTTTGCTCACGTCTGGCTTGTACTCGCCTTCGGTGAAGTTCATCAGGTTCCAAGCAATGAGGCTGGTTCGGACATTGAACGGGAAGGGCAGCAAATTGGTCTCGACGTGATTCCTTGCCGGTTCGACTGTCTGCAGGTAAGCCCACAATGCGAGGTTATCCTCGCGAGTGACTTTGGTGTAGGCGGTATAAGGCATTGCACCAAACAGAAGTTCTCCCCCGCGACCATGTCCCTTGGACATGGTGTTTTGGAAATCTTCAAAGGTCCAGTGGCCCAGCCCGGTCTCGGTATCAGGTGTGATGTTCGCCCCTACGAGTTTGCCGAAGGGGGTGTCGAGCGTGACGCCGCCAGAAAACAGCGGCTTGCCGGGCACGGTGTGGCAAGCGGTACAGTCACCCAACCGGGCTATGTATCGACCTTTTTCGACCAGGGCAAAATTGTCAGATCCGTCTGCGAAAGCTACCTGCGTGCTCAAGGCTAAGGCGACCGCTGCGGCGAATTGGGAAATTTTCATACCGTGATCATTTCCCCAGGATTTTTCAGGTAGAAGGTGCGAATAGCGTGGGCGGCTTTGTAGGCGAGCGCACCAACGGTGCCCGTAGGGTTGTAGCCCGCGTTCTGTGGGAAGGCTGACGCCCCCACGACGAACAGATTCGGAACGTCCCAGACCTGCAAATGCTTGTTGATTGAGCTCGTGCTAGGGTCTGCCCCCATCACGAATCCACCCGTGACATGGGTGGTCTGATAGCTGGTATTGCTCCAGTGACCAGTGCGTGGGTTTTCAACCGCATATTTCGGATTCATCGAGCGTGCCAGGTCGCCGACCTTTCGCGTGACGTACAGGGCCATTCGACGATCGTTATCGGAGTAGTCGAAGGTGATCCGCAGCAGTGGTCGCCCGTGTGAGTCTTTGTAGGTCGGATCGAGCGAGAGGTAGTTCGTACGTGTCGGATAGCTGCTGCCTTCGCATCCGATCTTGAAAGTCCCGGAATAGTATTTAGCAGTGGCTTTCTTCCACTCCGCGCCCCATTTCGGCGTGCCAGGTGGTACCGGGCGGCTGCTGATGGGGGCTGCACCTGTTGGCGTCATGCGGGTGCTGCCACCGCCAACGAATCCAAGTCCAGAGTGATCGAAGTTATCGTTGTTGAAATCGTCGATCCCCATGCCGATGGCTCCGCCACCAATGTAGGGATTGAAGTCTTTGTCTTCGAAGAAGACCTGAACGCTGTTGGGGGTCTGATAGCAGTAGTTACGCCCCGTAGTACCGGTGTTGGTGACCGGGTCATAAGGTTTGCCGATCCCGGATAGGAGCATCAATCGAACCGATTCGAACGGGAAAGCAGTCACAATGACGAGGTCGGCAGGTTGCTCCCACTGCTCGCCGTTCGCGTCAGCGTAAATGACGCCGGTCGCGCGTTTACCTGTGCTGTCCGTCTGAATTTTCAGCACTTCGCAATTCGTCTGTGCCTTGAAATTGGGTTTGCGCACCAGCACCGGCAGCACGGTGGTGATGGCGCTGGCCTTGCTGTAGTTCGCGCATCCGTAGTTGGTGCAGAACCCGCAGAAGGTGCATGGCCCCATGGTTACGCCCAGTGGGTTGGTATAACCGCGAGACAGCAGCGCGGACGGCACAGGGAAAGGGCTGTATCCCATATTCTTGGCGGCATCAGCGAATAGCGTCGGTGCATAAGGCTGATCAAGAGGTGGATTGGGGTATTCCTCTGAGCGAGCGCCTTCAAACGGGTTGCCGCCTTCGATGATCTTGCCATTGATGTTGCCGGCTTTGCCTGAGATGCCGGCAAGGCGATCAAACGCGGTGTAGAACGGTTCAATCTCGTCCCAGGTTACGTCCCAGTCCTGCAGAGTCAGTTCCTTTGAAATCTCCTTGCCGTAGCGCTCCTTGTAATGACTTTGCAGGCGGAAGTGAGCGGGCTGGAAGCGGAACGTAATGCCGGACCAGTGATTGCCTGCTCCGCCCACACCGTTTCCAGGATGGAACGAGTTCCAAGCGCGGATCGGCAGCGCCACCTGCGAGGGATTGTTGCGCATGGTGATCGCGCTCTGGCGAGGCTGAACCATCAAGTCGAGGCGGGTGTTGTAGCGCAGTTCATCGCCGGCTGTTGCAACGTTGAAATCCTTGGCGGTGTCTCGCCAAGGCCCGCGCTCCAAGGCGATGACATTCAGGCCTGCGTCGGCCAATTCGTTAGCGATGATGGAACCGGCCCAACCTAGGCCAACCACCACTACATCTGTGGCGGGAAGTTTCTTAGCCATGTTCATTAACCTTTCTTCCGATTCCAGGCCGAGCTGCCGATGATGCCCAGCGGCTCAAACGACAATTTCTGGTTGTGCTTGCCGACGTACTCCCGGTAGTCGTAGCGGGCACCTGGAAAGCCGACCATGTTCCAACCGGCGAACTCTTTGTTCCCACCGTAGATTGGGTCGGCGAAGAACCCTTCCATGGTGTTTTTCAGAACCTGGTCAAAAAACATCTTGGATGGGATGGCTTTGAAGGAAATGGTGCCCACTTCCAGTTGGGAGAGAACTTTGTCCTGAGCCTCGGCAGGGAGGCCGCTGAAGGGCTTCTGAAAGTGCTCTTGGCAGTAGGCTTTCAACTCTGCCAACCCCAAGCGATAACGCTCGCGTGGGACAAGCGGTGATTGGTCACCTTGCTCGGGGGTGCCCTCCATGAAGGGCCCCTCCATGTAAAGCCGACTCGCGTCGCCATAGTCGCCAGATAGCTGTCGATCTATGAACTGCACACAGCCAGCTTCTTTCCCGCCGACGCTCAGCTCATCGCCCGGGATAAGCCGGTCTGCTATAGCCCCGAGCTCGTAGGCTTCATCTGGGGTCAGAAACTGGAGTTTCTTATCGTCAAGATACAGTGGGCCGTTGTGGTCAAAGGGAAGCCACTGAGGTACGCCAGTGACGGTAGCAGCGCTCGCGCTTCCTACCGCGAGAGAGGCTGCTGATGAAAGCAGCATCTGGCGACGTGTCAGGCCCTTGGATGGTTCGGTCATACAATTTTCCTCTAGCGGCATCTACCCAGAATCACCGTTTGCAGATGACCGCAATAGAGCCGTCCAAGCGTCATTTCAAAGAGCGCTTCGACAGCCTCATGCTTAACCAAGGTTTTGGTCTTTTCGTGCCCTAATCCAGCACTCGGTGGGGGGCGGTTTGGCCGCATTTTCTGGAATTCGGCTCTGCAACTGGCACTCTCAAGCAAGGCTGCGAGCAGCGTGCCTCAGAATTGAGCATTAAGTCGATTATATTATTGATAATTTGCGGTTGCAGAAATGAGACCATGAACCGTCTCGTTCTGCAAGGAGATCCATGGGGAGATTGGCATCGGGGTTTGGGGAAAATCTGATGGGGGCCGACCCTGCCAACGGGCGATCCTCGTCACGCTATCTGTGAATACCGGACGTAGTCTGAACGCTCTGCGTCGACTGAGAGATCGCCGAAGCCAAAACCGTAACTCAGCAAGGGGTAGAGATTGCTCATTGGACGCGGCTTGAATTTGAAATCCCGGTGGGAAGGTGGCAAAGGTCTACACGAGAGATGAGAGTTAATGTTCTCGAAGCGGAGCTGAGATTGGTGCAGGAGAGTGAATTTCAGAGGGCAGGCACTTTTGGCACCAATTAAAAGGCCCTCAATAATGAGGGCCTCAATCTGAAGCTGATCTGTCACGCGGGAATTTTCTGCAGCTGACGAACTCGATCATGGACCACAAATTTGATGATTCCTTTGACATCATTAGTGCAGTTCTCAAAGGCAAGGCGAGAAACCACCTGACGCCCTTCCTTCAAAATTAACGCCCCAATCAACTCGTCGACGAAGGACTGAGTAACATCGTTCCCAGCGAAATCTATGACAACGCGCTCACCAGAACTGAGCGAGCGTTCAATTTCGGTACGATAGGGGATAGCTGAAGCTCGCATTCCGTACGTTCGGATAGAACCGTCTCTGCTTAAGCGAATTTGAGTTTGCATGTCGTAACCCCTTGTATTGCTTAGTCCTTTTGTCTTTCTCGAAATCCCTCAGGTCCCCCCGAGGCTCTCCTTTACCGCTCCATGCCTGAACGACTCTAGCCCCCGCGCCATCAAAAAGCCAGAGCTACCGAAAATCTAGATCCAGATCAAGATCAGCATTGGCGGCATCATCTCTAGGCAGCAAGTCGCTTATCGAAATCGTAGGCAACAAATCACGAGTACAGGTGAACGCAATCGATACACCATTCCACTGTGCATCCCGCAGCTGCCCAGAATATCGACGTTTAGTGTCATGTATCCCATTGCCGCTCACGATCACCAGACCACCACCAGCCGCACCCGCAATTTTTGCTGTCGTCGTTAACCCTATACCTTGGTTCTCACTGCCGAGGATCCTGGCCATCGCACCTCGATTGCAGCTTACCCGTGGCTTGAGCGCCGCTTCGATTGCGTGTAGATGCGTGCGGTCCTCGAGCTCGGGGTGATTATTCAGAGTTGCGAGAAATCCACACCCATTATCGACGATGGCCATGCGCACAAGGTTCAATTTTGGGTAAAACTGACAGGTGAGCCACACAGCGGCATCGCCCCGTCCTTCTCTACGCGCGTGGGTTAGCGAGTTTTCCAGCAGTTCCTTGAGAGAGTACTCCAGTGGCCCTCGGTAGGAGTCAAACTCGTTCTTTCCGGTGAGTTCGTCGACAGGAGCATCCGGATCTGACTGTGTTAGCCTCCCAGTGATAGATCTAGCTAGCCGGGATGCAGCTTCTTCCGCTTGGTGGTGTTCGCTAATCTTGGTGATCTCTACCAGCGAGCCGCTCCGATCATTCCTACCACCAATGGCTGAAAGATCCACGCCCTCTACATCTATGTCCTTGAAAAAATCCATCCGAGCCAGGTAAGAGGTCAGGTCCTTGTTCAGGAACTGGATCGAGACTCGCTTCTGATTAAGCTGATCCTCGAGGAGAGCTCGTAATGTTGCCATTCCCAGTGGGTCAACGTAAGTAAGGTTACTGGCGTCCAACACAATGTCACCGGGACAATGGACGATCTCGGTGCATACCGAGAATAAATCATGCGGCGATCTTGAACCAAGCCCCCATGGCAAAACGATTGCATCTTCAATATCAATGGCCTGCATGCAATTCCTTGGCAATGGAGCTAGTCTCTTCAAGTTCAGAATGGTCCAGATAGTAGCCTATTGCCTACATATAGGCACTTACCAGATTTGTGACGGACCAAGTCAGCATACTGTTGGCAGTCTAAACGGGACGTGCTGGCGACTTTTCAAAGCTTTTTTGCAGGGTCTGAGGATGATCAGCCTCGAACCTTCACTGACACAGCAAAAAGCCCGGTAAGCTGAGGCTCACTGGGCTTTTTTGAGGTCTCACCCTACGCTGATGTCTCAGCCATCAACGGGGTTCCTACACCAATGAAAGCCGCTGAGAAGCCACTGGTTTCGCGCTCGTATACAAGCTCGTCGATCTAAGCCCTAGTGTCAAACCAGTCCGATTGCCGGTCTACAGATGCTCCATGCTTGCCATGGCTAAGTTTTGCCTGAGTCCTGCCAGCAGGTCAGAACGCTATCTACAGCACTTTGGCTGTTGAAGTGCCTGCATGGCAGAAGGCCTGCATGATCAGAAATCTTGCACCGGAAACGAGGCTTGATCTCTAAGCTCACCAAGCCAACATTCGACCGAGCTTCATGTAGCTCTGGATTTGTTGTTGGAGTTATCCACAGTTTCTGTGGATATGCAGGTGAATAATCCGTTACGGCCCAGAGAACATCAGGTACTTCAGAGGTGATCAAAAAATCATCTCTCGATGGTGCCAGTGCGCAGGTCACGCCGAACAGTGATCTCCGGGCCAGGCCGCCTTCCCATCTATGCGGGCGAGGTCTATGGTGAACAGATCGATGATGGCTTAGGAGAGCGATGGATGAAGACGACTTTCTTCTCAGAACTTCTGAAGACCGCAAAGGAGGCTCCTCGGATCTATTTTGCGCCAGTGGTAGGTGCGATCAACGAGGTGCGGACAGAGCTCAATAGAATCGATGAGGAGCGGCGCAGGTCTGGCCTCTCCTCGAACGATGTGGATGCCGATAAGCCCTGATAAGCGATCGCCGGTCTCTCATTGGCTAATTGACGAGCCCAAATGGTAGCGAACCTCTCTAGGGAAGAGGTTCCAGTGCCCGATAGATCCTGATGTCAGCGCTTTCAACTGCCAATTGGTCCCAACTTTTTGTTCCAACGGGCGAAATTCAGCAAGACGGGACGTAAGATTCTCCAGATTGGGTTCGGTGGTTTTAACAATCCAGCAAGAGAGAGATTGATAACTATCTTGTTCCTACGTTTCTGTATCGGCTATTGCGAGGCTGAGTGATCGGGGCGGATAAAAGGGTGATGAAGTCTGGTTGGTCGCTCTGCATAGCCTTACCCATTAGGTATTCAATCAGTTTCTTGCTTCTCGCCCATACATATTGCCGGCATGCTGCATTTGGTAGAGATGGTCCCGCAACGGGGTGAAGCCTAGCGTTCCAAAGGAGCTTGAACGCTTCCTTGGTCGACGTCCCTAGGTATGCTGCTATCTCAGGTCCCAAAATATAGCCCCGCCTGAATCTTTCGATCGCTTGGGGCTTTATCATCAGTTGTATACGCCTGCCTCGTTCAACTTTGGTGCTCCATAGCAGGCCAAGCCGAACAAAGGCGTAAGCGCATTCTTCTTTAACACCCAGTACCGCAGCTGCTTTGACCACCGATAGACCTAGTAGGGCCGGTCTGTTGCCCTCCCGTCGAGCTTGTTGCCACGATGCAAGCTCATGCGGCTTAAGTAACCACTTTCCCACAGCAACCGGGCCAGTCTCAGCCAATCGGTAAGCACGAAGTTCGCCTGCACGGATTGCCTGAACCAACTCGGCCATTCCGCCGCCCTTTGGCAGCGAATACTTGGCCAAGTAGTTGATCGTCGCCAGATCCTGGTCAGCGCTGATGGGCAGCTTCTCGTCAATTAATTCGTTGATTGAGCGGTAGTCGATGAGCCACTTTTCACCTGGACGTGGTTTTCCACCAAAGAACCGGAGGATACCGACGGCTAGCAGCTGCCTAACACGCTTTTGACAAAGGCTTAGCAAATTCACGGTTTGTTTCATATCTGCCGCATCTTGGATCTGTCGCGAAATCGCCTGCAACTGATTCAAATCCACAACCGTATAGACACGATTTTTATGCGTCTTCTCCCGATAATCTATCTGTCCATGCTGATGGAGACGTTTTACAGCTGACACCGTTACGCCACAGGCTTTCGCAGCAGAAGGGATAGAGACCCAGCGATGTCCCTCTATTGTCTCTTCGCTCAAATGGCGATTTCGCTTCGCTAACGGTGCCTCCCAAGCGTGCTGCACGAATGATTCAAATTCCCGTCGAAGAAAGCTAAAACAGGGATCATTCAGATTACGATGGATATCATGGTATATCGGGCCGAACGACCGGCCGAGAGTCCAGTGTCCATGTTCGGAGTAGACTTCCTTCAGGTCGCTGAGCATTTCTCTGAATGCCCTGGGCCAGTTCATGAGAACCTCACCCGCTGCATTCGCCATGAGCCTCGAATTCTCTAGTGAACCCGAATCAGCAACCTTCAGAGGCTGAGAGCTCTCCGTGCGCACAGCTCTGACAGCAAGGCGAGATGACAACTCGTGAAACTGTTTGTAGGTAAGAGCAGCCAATCCCACATTAGCTGGCAACGAGTCAGCGTAAAGCCTTTTTTCAAAGCCAGACGTGAGCCAGGCGGCTTGATCACTCGCCGGCACGATCTCGTTAGTTGTCCCACACAATGAGGTGCCACACGTTTGGCAACTATTTGCACTCATTGCACTTGGATCGGTTTCTTTCATGCAGTTGGGGCACCGCCCTTGGAGCTCAGTGCCGTGCACAGAACACGTTGTAACCAGGGTCAAGCCCCAGCTGTCTCTCCAGTACCCGGCCTCACTCAAACAGATAGGGCAGTACCGTGCGTGGTGAGTTGTCCATAATTTGACCCCCTTGGGCCGAGGATCACGAAACTCAGCAGCGAACGCAGGCCAGCTCAGTGGTCCTTCGATCATCTGCAGCCAGTCCGTAACCTCGGGCTCGCTGGCTCGTGCAAAAGCTGTCAGCAGTTCTTTTCTGGGTAATCCGTTGGCTTTCGCCAGGCGCTGCAGGTATCCCAAAAGACTTTCGTCGTGGTGCGGTCGTGGGTTGATTAAAAGACCAAACATTCCTACACATCCATGAAATCGAAGAGATAAAGCTCAGAGAGTAGGGCCGGGCTGATAAGCCCGGCCCCTGACCGTCACGTAATGCTCTCTTCAAACTTTTCAAACGGTTCCCGCTTCCCAAACAGGGGCTGGAAATTGAAACTCACACTGAAGGGGTTCCGCTCCTCGGTGACGTAGCTCCAAACCTCGTCCTCAAAGGCCTCGGCAAGCACTGGAAGCTCAATCCCAGCAAGGCCTCGGACTTGAACAAGCCAAACAGCCCTGTCCACAACCTTTATGAGGTAGTCAATCAGTCCATAGGAGGCCATGTAGAAACGTTTGACCATCTTTGGCTCTACAAAGCTGATGGCTTGAACAGGCAACTCTCCCTCGATGGCTCGCATTAGCATCGCGAAATGCAGAGACGTATTAGCAGTGAAGGTGAAGCGGTCATAAGCCACCGTGGCCGAAAACCTGCGTCGCAGTTGCTCGTTTGCCAGCAGCAGATTTTCGGTGCGCTTCAGGCCAATCAGCACAAACGCGATGCTGGTCTCATTCATCAGACTCTTGATCCAGTCTGCTGCCTCATACGCACCGTTACGACGATAATCGACAAGGTGCTGGGCCTCATCGAGGACCAACATTTCCACGCGAAGGTTTTTCAGGAGGAGGACTACCCGTGCGAACTTAACCTCTGCAGAATGTCCCCGTGCCTCTGCGAAGGGGTCCTTCAACTCTGCCAAAATGGCTGCTGCCAGATTCTTCTTGGTGGGAGAAGACGGCATCTCAACGAACAAAACTGTCCGCTTCTCTGGGACATTCCCCTCCGACTCCTCCAGTGACCGGATGTACTCCTTGACCAATGTGCTCTTGCCCACACCGCTAGGGCCTTGGATAAGTAAGCCCTTACTTGCTCCGGTACGCCGGCTGTCGCCGTGGATTTCGCCGAGTCGTGTCAACGCTCGTACGGCCTGAGGGCTGTGAATAAACCGATGCCGAAGCGTGAAGCTGTATTCAGCGTGCTCAAAGCTTTCATGCAGACCAATGGCGTTCATACGTTAGACCTCCCATTTGGCCGACGAACCGAGACCTTGAAGGCTGCTGGAGGAATTTGCGGAATAGGGTCATCGGCCCATTCCACTTCACCGAGCACCTTGGGTGGAGGCGTGCCTTCGGTCACGCGACCCTCTTTGTCAATCTTGGCCCTGGCAGCTGCGCGTCGCACTCTGAGCTTTTGCGATCGGCGGGCCTCGTCCGCGTCTTCCATAATTTCCTGATAACACCTGTGTGTAGCCTCGAAGCTAGGCTGCTCGTTGTATTTTTCCCGCAGCGCTTTTTCGGCAGACTTCCAAAGTTCTCTACTTTTACCGACCATACGCTCGTCTTTGGCAGGGACTTTGAAGAACAGGTTTCTGAAACGATCATGAACCCAGACGTGCCCGGCTTCGTCTCGGTATCGAACGTTTACTTTTTCTCCATCCGCCAAACGCGTACGCAGTTCAGCAAGCTCCGTTGAGTGGTAGCCCACTTTTGCTACTTCAATGCCGTAATGGTGAACCTTTACAGCGGTCCGCCTGGCCAATATGCACTCCAACGAATCCAAATCGGCGGGAAGGCTAATGACATGGTTCGGCTCACTAGTGCCCCAGACTTGAGCCGGGGTCCTGTTAGCCAGCCCACGATGAGGAGTCTGGTGGTAACCATCCACGATCCATTTCACCACCACCGCCTCCAGTTGCGGGAGCGTGAAGCATGCATTCTTCTCAGAATCGTAATCCCCACGCTGCTGGATATTCGAGAACGTGGTACCCGGGAGGTTGTGGATCAGCCCCAGATTCTGAGTGCTGAAAAAGCGCTCAACCGCACCTTTCCTTTCCGGGGCCCTGGATGCGGGGTACATGATCTCAATACCCAGTTCATTGAACCCCATGATGAGATCACCCGCGTGAAATTCCGCCGCGTTGTCTGGGACTATCCGAGCTGGCAGCCCACATGCCGACCACTCATTTCTCACTTTGGGAAAGCGCTTCAGAAGCTCGGTTTTTGGCCGAATTGAGCGTTCGATCACACGAAGCACGGTTTCCGTATTTGGAGCCGAAAGGTGAAGCAGATATCCCATCACTATTCGCGAAAAGCGATCAAGAACGATCGTCAAATAGGGACGCCCGATGCACAGCCCAGAGGCCTCATCCACAAGCTGCACGTCCAGCAAGGTATGATCGATTTCCCAACGTTCCAAAATCTCATGGACGCGAAGCACTCCCGCCGCCACGCGGTGCTTTTTATCTGCCGCGTGTTTTCCGAGCCGTTCCTTGTCCACTAGATATGGATCAAGCTTGAAGATGTACCTTCGAACGGTCATTCCGCTTGGGATCTTGAGCTGGTCCGAGGGCAAACGACTTTGGTTTATCTTCCTAATCTGATCCTCGAACTCTGCAATAACTACGCTAACCGAAGGCATCGTATCCCGCAGGTAGGTGCTATTAATCACCCTTTGAAGAATAACTTCGAGCTCTCCGTTTATCGCGGGAGCTCGGCCTTTTTTGGCATGTTGAGGGATTAGTTTCACTACGTTCTGGCCGATGTATTTAGCGGCCCAACGTCTAATGGTGGAAATCGAGGGTGCGCACGCATCCCCAATCTTTTTTGCGATTTCTCTAAGTTTATTTATCATGTCTTCATCACCCGGCAGCTTGTATTTACCGCGCATAGTTAGGTCGTCCAGATACTTGCGTCGACGCAATGCTTCATCCCCATGTTTTTTGGGGAAGCATGAAATATCTGGAGGGACGTTCCGTACATACGGAACCTTCCCGAGATAAGGCTGATCAGCGGAGATCTCGATCTCGCGGCGCTCGTAGCCCTCATAGAACTCTTTCTCAGATAACTTCGTGGGCTCACCAAGCTCATCGAAAAAGAGCAGCTTTCGATCAATCAGCCGCTTCTCAAGCACCATCAGGACGCCCCGGACGATGACGACCAATTTCACCCTAAGGGAAAAGGTTTGCATGGCGGTGCCCTCCTTGGAGGAAGACCGGGGAGTCAGTCTCGATTGATTTATCAAGGTCAATGCCAACCAGGCCAAGGCCTAATAAGCGCCACGCTTTGCTGACGCCAACCACGCAGAGCAAATCTGCAAGGGTCATAGCCGGCTGTTCGTTGAAGGGAGCCATTAACCCCTCCAGCATCTGGCGCGAAAGCTCTGGACCGCGCCGGTGATACATCAGCCTTCGAAGATTCGTCGCCAACGGTTCAGCTTCAACCAACTTCTCAGTAACCACTGAAAAGTTACGGCCGGTGGCGTTGAAGTAGCGCTCAACGGCATCCAGTCGCTGCCTGACGCTGGCTATCTTCAAGCGGTCATAAGGCTTCACTTCAAACCACCATTCGCGTCCATCCGCTAGGAAAGCCCGTACGTCTGGGTAGTATTTGAAGTAGCCTTGGAGAGATGGAACACGCTCCTCACTAGGCTGGGGGACGTAGCTGGTGACCGTAGAGGACAGCTCAAGAAGCCGAAAAAAGGCCCCCTCCAGCTGGGACTCCCAAGGCACTGGCTTCTTATTTTTGAGCGATGGGAAATAGCCTCGGTAGTGATTAGAACGCCGCGTGACTACCTTTCTTACTGTCATAGAACACCTCCAAAATCTCGGAACGAGCGCCGACGCTGCGTCAAAAAATCAAGACGCAGGGCAGGCGTAGCGGCGCCTTTCGACAGGCAACACTGTGCCGTCGAGTAGCCTCGCTAAGGTCGAAAAGATGGGAGAGGATTGACAGCCGCTTTGAAAAAGCAGACATTGCGGGTTCTCAGGACGCAAGTCTGCTTCGCTAAGCGCGGTCAGTCCTCTCAGGATTGGTCGCGTTTTTCTACATTTTGGGCTCTCCTTTTCTGCTCATGGGTCATGACATTTATGACTGATCAGAATCTCAAGCAATCGGCTTGCTCTCATTTGTTCTAAACGATCACATATGGATCGTCAACGCAGTTGAAATCTGATTTTAAATTTTCGCTTCAACTCGCTGATTCGATTACGAATCTTCTAAGCAAAGCAGAAAAAATGGTCATTGATCTTATTCCAACATCTCTCCGAAATCCACAATAAAACTAACCGGGGAATTTCTGCTCAAGAAGCCTCGATACTAAGTTTCTCAAAATAAATACTTAACAAGTAACAGTAATTAACAACTTACTGGCTCAAGTATTATTTCAACGCATCAGCCTCTCAACACCTGAGATTAGCTCGCTGACCTTTTCAGCCTATACGGGCGGCTACCTGATCCTTTCCTAATGCATCGCCACTTCAGACGAGAAGAGTAGGGCGTTCCGACAGGATCATCCAGGCAAAAAAAAAGCCCGCGAAGCGGGCTTGATGGATGATCGGCGGAGACCAGGACTGGACCCCGGCCGGTCAACTATTTGTGAAACCGTGCAGCTATTCTGTGAACCTACATTGGCCTTAGAAGTCCAGGTTCGATACCGACAGCGCGTTGGCTTCAATGAAGTCGCGGCGCGGCTCTACGGCGTCACCCATCAAGGTGTTGAAGATCTGATCGGCAGCGATCGCGTCTTCCACGGTGACCTTGAGCATGCGGCGCACGCTTGGGTCCATGGTGGTTTCCCACAGCTGGTCAGGGTTCATCTCACCCAGACCTTTGTATCGCTGGATGGTGTGGCGCTTGGTGCTTTCCGCCATCAGCCAGGCCAGTGCGTCCTTGAACTCAGTGACGGTTTTCTTGCGCTCGCCACGTTGCACATAGGCACCTTCTTCCAGCAGCGTGCTGATCTGCGCGCCCAGTGCGGTGACGGTCTTGTAGTCGTTGCTGCCGAAGAAGTCGCGGTTGAACGTAACGTAGCTCGACAGGCCGTGAGAGATCAGCTCGACCTCTGGCAGCCACACGTTGCGCTCGCGGTCTTCACGCAGGCTGGCCTTGTAGACCAGGCCGGACTTCTCGCCGTTGCGCAGGCGTTCGTCGAACTTGGCCAGCCAATCCTGCATGGCGGTGTGGTTCGACAACTGCTCCAAGCTGACCGGTGGCAGGTAGACGAAGTGCTCGGTCAGTTCCTGTGGATACAGGCGCGACAGGCGCTTGAGCGTCTTCATGACCATGCGGAAATCGTGAACCAGCTTCTCCAGCGCTTCACCGGAAATGCCCGGGGCCGATTCGTTCAGGTGCAGGCTCGCATCTTCCAGAGCCGACTGCGTCATGTACTCTTCCATGGCTTCGTCGTCTTTGATGTACTGCTCTTGCTTGCCTTTCTTGACCTTGTACAGCGGCGGCTGGGCGATGTAGATGTAGCCGCGCTCGACCAGCTCCGGCAACTGACGGAAGAAGAAGGTCAGCAGCAGGGTACGGATGTGCGAACCGTCGACGTCAGCATCGGTCATGATGATGATGTTGTGATAACGCAACTTGTCGATGTTGTACTCTTCGCGACCGATACCGCAGCCCAGCGCAGTGATCAGGGTGCCGACTTCCTGGGAGGAAATCATCTTGTCGAAGCGTGCCTTTTCCACGTTCAGAATCTTGCCCTTGAGTGGCAGGATGGCCTGGGTCTTGCGGTTACGACCCTGCTTGGCGGAACCGCCTGCAGAGTCACCCTCGACCAGATACAGTTCGGAAAGGGCAGGGTCCTTTTCCTGGCAGTCAGCCAGTTTGCCCGGCAGGCCGGCGATATCCAGCGCGCCCTTGCGGCGAGTCATTTCGCGAGCTTTACGCGCCGCTTCACGGGCACGGGCGGCGTCGATCATCTTGCCGACAACGGCCTTGGCTTCGTTCGGGTTTTCCAGCAGGAAGTCAGAGAAGTACTTGCCCATCTCCTGTTCGACTGCGGTCTTGACCTCGGAGGACACCAGTTTGTCCTTGGTCTGCGAGCTGAACTTCGGATCCGGTACCTTGACCGAAATGATCGCGGTCAGACCTTCGCGGGCATCGTCACCGGTGGTCGCGACCTTGTGCTTCTTGGCCAGACCTTCCTGCTCGATGTAGTTATTCAGGTTACGCGTCAGTGCCGAGCGGAAGCCCACCAGGTGAGTACCGCCATCGCGCTGAGGAATGTTATTGGTGAAGCACAGCAGGTTTTCGTTGAAGCTGTCGTTCCACTGCAGGGCAATCTCGACGCCCACGCCGTCGTCACGCTGAACGCTGAAATGGAACACCTGGTTGACCGCAGTCTTGTTGGTGTTCAGGTACTCAACGAACGCACGCAGACCACCTTCGTACTTGAACAGCTCTTCCTTGCCGCTGCGCTCATCGCGCAGGACGATACCCACCCCTGAGTTCAGGAAGGACAGTTCGCGAATCCGCTTGGCCAGGATGTCCCAGCTGAAGTGGATGTTCTTGAAGGTTTCAGCCGAGGGCTTGAAGTGAATTTCGGTACCAGTGGTATCGCTGTCACCGACGATCTTCATCGGCTCTTTCGGCACGCCATGAACGTAGGTCTGTTCCCAGATCTTGCCGCTGCGGCGCACTGTAAGGTTCAGCTCTTCGGACAGCGCGTTCACCACCGACACACCTACGCCGTGCAGACCGCCGGATACTTTGTAGGAGTTGTCGTCGAACTTACCGCCGGCGTGCAGCACCGTCATGATGACTTCGGCTGCGGAAACGCCTTCTTCTTTATGCACATCGACCGGAATGCCGCGACCATTGTCGCGCACAGTGATGGATTCGTCCGGGTGGATGATGACGGTGATGTCATCGCAATAACCGGCCAGCGCTTCGTCGATAGAGTTATCCACCACCTCAAACACCATGTGGTGAAGACCGCTGCCATCGTCCGTATCGCCGATGTACATACCGGGACGCTTGCGTACGGCATCGAGTCCTTTCAGCACCTTGATGCTGGACGAGTCGTACGTTTGATTTTCGCTCATGCATTCACTCCCGATGGTCGTGGGTCTGGGTGATACTGCCTTGTTCCACGTGGAACAACGCAACTGGCGTTTCCGTCTGCCAGCCTTCCCTCAACAATTCATGATCTACACAGGTGATAAAAACCTGGCAGCGTAATTCTTCCAGCAGGCGACATAGCGCGCTGCGGTGGTTTTCGTCGAGCTCCGATGGCAAGTCATCGACGAGATAAATACATTGGCCGCGACGTACCTTGCTGACCAGATGTCCTTGAGCAATGCGCAAGGCACAGACCACCAACTTCTGTTGGCCGCGAGACAGAATGTCGGCAGCGTTATGGCCGCCGAGTCGAAGTCTGAGGTCTGCGCGTTGCGGTCCGGCCTGGGTGTGACCGATCTGTTGGTCACGATGAAGGGAAGAGACGAGCACACTGCTCAAATCCTTTTCCTTGTCCCAGCCGCGGTAGTAACTGAGCGTCAGCCCCTCGAGCTGCACCAACTCGCTCAGCGTTTGTTCGAAGACAGGTTTCAGTGCCTTGATGTACGCGCGACGATATTCGTCGATTTCATCGCTGGCCAGGCACAGTTCACGGTCCCAGGCCGCCTGCGAAGCGGCGTCAAGTGTACCATGCCGAAGCCACGAGTTTCGCTGCCTCAGCGCCTTCTGCAGACGCTGCCAAGTGGCCATGAATCGAGGTTCCACGTGGAACACTCCCCAATCCAGAAATTGCCTTCTGATCTTGGGAGCACCTTCCAACAGGCGAAAACTGTCCGGGTTGATCAGCTGAAGCGGCAAGGTTTCAGCGAGCTGAGCGGTGCTTTTCGCATTCTGGCCGTCGATGCGCACCTGGAATTCGCCTTGCCGATCGCGGGAAATTCCCAGGTTGCTGTGGCCACCCTCGGCCAGTTCGACCTGACCGAAAACCGTACAGGCAGGTTGCTCGTACTGAATGACAGGTTGCAGGCGGGTGCTGCGAAATGAGCGGGCGAGACCAAGCAGATGTATGGCTTCCAGCACACTGGTTTTGCCACTGCCGTTGGCGCCATAAAGAATATTGATGCGAGGAGAGGGGGAGAAGGTCACCGGGTGCAGATTGCGCACCCCGGTGACCGAGACGCGACTGAGAGACATCTAGGTTCTGCTGATTACAGACGCATCGGCATGACGACGTAAGCCGAGTCATCGTTGCCGGATTCCTGCACCAGCGCACTGCTGTTGGAGTCCGACAGAATCAGGCGCACCTGTTCAGTGGTCATGACGCCCAGCACGTCGAGCAGGTAGCTGACGTTGAAGCCGATCTCCAGCGTGCCGCCGTTATAATCAACGCCGATTTCTTCTTCTGCCTCTTCCTGTTCAGGGTTGTTGGCCTGGATCTTCAATTGGCCGCTGGCCAGTTGCAGACGAATGCCGCGGTACTTTTCGTTGGACAGAATCGCGGTACGGCTGAACGCTTCGCGCAGCGCCTGGCGATCACCGACCACCAGTTTGTCGCCGCCCTTGGGCAGAACGCGCTCGTAATCCGGGAACTTGCCGTCGACCAGCTTGGAGGTAAAGGTGAATTCACCGGTGGTCGCACGAATGTGGTGTTGACCCAGAACGATGCTGACCAGCCCATCCTGCTCGGTCAGCAAGCGTGCCAGCTCAAGGATACCCTTGCGTGGAACGATGACCTGGTGACGATCGGCCTGCTCGATTTCGGCGGCCATGGAGCACATCGCCAGACGATGGCCATCGGTCGCGACCGCACGCAGCACGCCGGATTGAACCTCGATCAGCATGCCGTTGAGGTAGTAGCGCACATCCTGCTGAGCCATGGCGAAGCTGGTGCGCTCGATCAGACGACGCAGTTTGCTTTGCACCAGGTTGAAGGTCAGCGAACCAGGGCCTTCTTCCACGGTCGGGAAGTCGTTGGCCGGCAGGGTCGACAAGGTAAAACGGCTGCGACCGGCCTTGACCACCAGCTTCTGCTCGTCGACCTTGATATCGATCAAGGCGTCGTTGGGCAGGCTTTTGCAGATGTCCATCAGCTTGCGCGCAGGCACAGTGATCTCGCCGGGTTCGGCAGGCTCTTCCAGCTGGACACGCCCGACCAGTTCGACCTCGAGGTCGGTACCGGTCAGCGACAGCTGCTGGCCTTCGACAACCAGCAATACGTTCGACAGAACCGGCAAGGTCTGGCGGCGTTCGACAACGCCGGCGACCAGTTGCAGGGGTTTCAACAGGGCTTCGCGTTGAATGGTGAAATGCATGGTCTAGTCCCTTGCCTTGATAAGCTGCGTCGGCATCACGTAGTCAGAGTACGCAGCAGGTTCTTGTAGTCCTCGCGGATGTCCGCATCGGATTCTTTAAGCTCGTTGATCTTGCGGCAGGCGTGCAGCACCGTGGTGTGATCGCGGCCGCCAAACACGTCGCCGATTTCTGGCAGACTGTGGTTGGTCAATTCCTTGGACAACGCCATCGCGACCTGGCGCGGGCGAGCCACCGATCTGGACCGACGTTTCGACAGAAGGTCGGAGATCTTGATCTTGTAGTACTCGGCGACGGTGCGCTGAATGTTATCCACACTGACCAGCTTGTCTTGCAGCGCCAGCAGGTCCTTGAGGGATTCGCGGATCAGCTCGATGGTGATGTCCCGGCCCATGAAGTGCGAATGCGCGATGACGCGCTTGAGCGCACCTTCGAGTTCACGGACGTTGGAGCGAATGCGTTGGGCGATGAAGAACGCCGCATCGTGCGGCAGCTCGACCTTCGCCTGGTCAGCCTTCTTCATCAGAATGGCGACGCGGGTTTCCAGCTCCGGTGGCTCGACCGCAACGGTCAGGCCCCAGCCGAAGCGCGACTTGAGACGTTCCTCGAGGCCCTCGATCTCTTTCGGATAACGGTCACTGGTGAGAATGACCTGCTGTCCGCCTTCGAGCAGGGCGTTGAAGGTGTGGAAAAACTCTTCCTGCGAACGCTCTTTGCGGGCGAAGAACTGAATGTCGTCAATCAGCAGCGCGTCGACCGAGCGGTAGAAGCGTTTGAATTCGTTGATGGCATTGAGCTGCAGCGCCTTGACCATGTCCGCGACGAAGCGCTCCGAATGCAGGTACACAACCTTGGCGTTCGGATTCTTCTTGAGCAGATGGTTACCCACAGCATGCATCAAGTGGGTTTTACCCAGACCGACACCGCCATAAAGGAACAACGGGTTGTAGCCGTGCTTGGGGTTGTCCGCCACCTGCCAGGCCGCCGCGCGGGCCAGCTGGTTGGATTTACCCTCGACGAAATTTTCGAAGGTGAAGGTCCGGTTCAGGTAACTGGTGTGCTTGAGCGCACCTTCTACCTGGACGCTGCGTTGTTCGGTACGTGCCGGGGCCTGTGACGAAGCGGCGCCCGCCATCGGATCGAAACTCGCCCGGGACGGTTCATCGTCGACATCCAGCGACTCCTGCACCATCGGCGCCGGGGCAGACATCGGTTCTGCGGCAGGGGCAGGCGGCGTCGCGCCATTGCTCGACTGGGCAGCGGCAGCATTCTGCGCCGCCTGCGAGGCAGCAGCAGCAGCTGCCAGCGGAGCATTCGGTGCGGCACGCGGGGCGGAGCTGCGTTTGCTTCCTATTAATAAGGAAAGGGCAGGTGCCACGCCCTGACCGTGTTCGCCAAGCAGCTCGAGCAGGCGGCCGAGGTACTTCTCGTTTACCCAGTCGAGGACGAACCGGTTGGGCGCGTAGACGCGCAATTCGTCGCCTTCGGCTTCGACCTGTAGCGGACGGATCCAGGTGTTGAATTGCTGGGCAGGCAGCTCATCGCGCAAAAGCTCCACGCACTGCTGCCAAAGTTCCACTGACACGGATATCCCCTACGTTTCGAAAGCCGGTGAGGCGAAAACAAGCGCCCATTGTAACCACCCACAACAGACTTATCCACATGTAGGTGGCTCGAAGGCACCTCAAAATCAACATCTTATAGGGTTGAAAACCGACCAATGGCATGTCCATGAGGTCTGTGGATAACCCTCAATGACCTCGTTGCATAACTCGGGTCGCAAATTTGTGGATAACCAGCCTGTGGATAAACCGGCTTTCCGCTCACAGCTTTTCCTCCGGGGCGACACAGCTCCGACACCGCTTTTGGACAGAGTTGTGATTCTCTGTACAGAGCGATTTACAAGGGCTATATCGACTTATCCACAGAACCTGTCCACCCTAGCTCTTATAAGCTTTACAGAAAAGCTTTAAATACTTTCCTTCTCTATTTTTATGTTTTGCCAGGCTGAGTGTCCGAACCAGGGCCGCGAACCCTTCCTGTACCCATATAAGAAGTAAATGCGAGAAACGCTGGTTGGAAATTGACCTGCGGGCCTGCTTTCTCTAGAATCCCCGCTCTCTTAAAACGGGGTCATTCCGGCCCGTTGTGGACGAACCAGGTAACACACCATGAAACGTACTTTCCAACCGAGCACCATCAAGCGCGCCCGCACCCACGGTTTCCGTGCTCGCATGGCTACCAAAAACGGCCGTGCAGTCCTGTCGCGTCGTCGCGCCAAAGGCCGTAAGCGTCTGGCAGTTTGATTGACCGGCACAGGTGGTGAGTCGAGACTTCAGTCGGGAAAAACGTCTGCTGACACCCCGGCATTTCAAGGCAGTCTTTGACTCCCCAACCGGCAAGATTCCGGGGAAGAATCTCCTGCTCCTTGTGCGTGAAAACGGTCTTGATCACGGTCGATTGGGCCTGGTGATCGGGAAGAAGAGCGTCAAGCTCTCCGTTGAACGCAATCGCCTGAAACGCTTGATGCGCGAATCATTTCGCAACAATCAGGACAACCTGATTGGTTGGGATATCGTCGTCGTCGCGCGTAAAGGCTTGGGTGATATTGAAAACCCCGAATTGATTCAGCATTTCGGCAAGCTCTGGAAACGTCTGGCGCGTAGCCGACCGACCACAGAAACCAAGACCGAAACTGCGGGGGTAGACAGTCCAGATGCGTAAACTGGCGCTCGTTCCGATCCAGTTTTACCGCTACGCCATTAGTCCTCTGATGGCCAATCACTGTCGTTTCTACCCCAGTTGCTCCTGCTATGCGTACGAAGCCATTGAAACTCATGGCCTGGTACGCGGCGGCTGGCTGACCTTGCGTCGTTTAGGTCGCTGCCATCCGTGGAATCCCGGTGGTTTCGACCCGGTTCCACCAGCTCCCACCTCCCGTTCCTCTTCGATGGCCGAGTAATCATGGATATCAAACGCACAATCCTGATCGTCGCCCTGGCAATCGTGACCTATGTCGGTGTCCTGAAATGGAACCAGGACTACGGTCAGGCTGCCTTGCCGACTCAGAATGTTGCTGCCAGCACCAATACCTCCGCTCTTCCTGACACCCCGCAAGGTAATGCCGCCGCCAACGCGGACGTACCGAGTGCAACAGGTGAAGTTGCAGCGCCTGCCGAAACCCCGGTAGTTGCCAGCAAAGACCTGATTCAGGTGAAAACCGACGTATTGAACCTGGAAATCGACCCGGTAGGTGGTGACGTGGTGCAGCTGCGCCTGCCGCTTTATCCACGTCGTCAGGACCATCCGGAAATTCCGTTCCAGCTGTTCGATAACGGTGGCGAGCGTATTTTCCTGGCCCAGAGCGGCCTGACCGGCATCAACGGTCCGGACGCACGTGCCGGTGGCCGTCCTGTCTATGTCGCCACGCAGAAAAGTTATCAACTGGCTGACGGCCAGAACGACCTGGTCGTCGACCTGAAATTCAGCGACGCCGGCGTCAACTACATCAAGCGTTTTTCCTTCAAGCGCGGGCTGTATGACCTGACCGTCACCTACCTGATTGACAACCAGAGTGCCCAGGCGTGGAACGGTAACCTGTTCGCCCAGCTCAAGCGCGATGCGAGCTCCGATCCTTCGTCGACCACCGCCACCGGTACCGCCACCTATCTGGGTGCGGCCATGTGGACACCTTCGGAGCCTTACAAAAAGGTTTCGATGAAAGATATCGACAAGGCTTCGGTCAAAGACACCGTTCAGGGTGGCTGGGTGGCCTGGCTGCAGCACTACTTCGTGACCGCGTGGATTCCTGCGAAGAGTGACAGCAACACTGTGACCACTCGCAAGGACAGCGCCGGCAACTACATCATCGGCTTCACCGGTCCTGCGTTGACCGTTGCGCCGGGTGCCAAGGCTGAAACGACCGCGACACTGTACGCCGGTCCGAAAAGCCAGGCTGTGCTCAAAGAGTTGTCCCCAGGCCTGGAACTGACCGTCGACTACGGCATTCTGTGGTTCATTGCCCAGCCGATCTTCTGGCTGCTGCAACATATCCACAGCATCGTCGGCAACTGGGGCTGGTCGATCATCTTCCTGACCATGCTGATCAAGGGTCTGTTCTTCCCGCTGTCGGCCGCCAGCTACAAGTCGATGGCCCGCATGCGCGCCGTTGCTCCTCGCTTGGCCGCGCTGAAAGAACAACACGGCGACGACCGTCAGAAACTGTCCCAGTCGATGATGGAGCTGTACAAGAAAGAGAAGATCAACCCGCTGGGCGGATGCTTGCCGATTCTGGTGCAAATGCCGGTGTTCCTGTCGCTGTACTGGGTATTGCTGGAAAGCGTTGAGATGCGCCAGGCACCTTGGCTGCTGTGGATAACCGACCTGTCGATCAAGGATCCGTTCTTCATCCTGCCGATCATCATGGGCGCGACCATGTTCATCCAGCAGCGTCTGAACCCTGCGCCGCCGGATCCGATGCAGGCGAAGGTCATGAAGCTGATGCCGATCATCTTCACCTTCTTCTTCCTGTGGTTCCCGGCCGGTCTGGTGCTGTACTGGGTTGTGAACAACACCCTGTCCATCGCACAACAGTGGTACATCACCCGCAGCATCGAGGCGAAAGCCAAGAACGCCGCGGCCTGATCTACCCTGTGAATAAGTAAAAACAGAACGCCCCCTAGTGGGGCGTTTTGCTATCTGTCAGTCAGTCAGGAGCCGGACCATGAATGTCCCTCGTGAAACCATCGCAGCCATCGCCACGGCCCAGGGCCGGGGTGGCGTCGGTATTGTGCGTGTCTCGGGTCCGTTGGCGGGCGCTTGTGCACAGGCGATCATCGGCAAGCAGCCGCAACCGCGTCATGCCCATTACGGCCCGTTTCAGGATCACGACGCACTGGTGATCGACGAAGGTATTGCGCTGTATTTCCCGGGGCCCAACTCTTTCACCGGTGAAGATGTCCTGGAGCTGCAGGGCCACGGCGGCCCCGTCGTGCTCGACATGCTCCTGCAACGCTGTGTACAACTCGGTGCCCGGCTGGCGCGCCCGGGTGAGTTCAGCGAACGGGCGTTCCTGAATGACAAACTCGATCTGGCCCAAGCCGAGGCCATCGCCGACCTGATCGAAGCCAGCTCCGCGCAGGCGGCGCGCAATGCCTTGCGATCTTTGCAGGGGGCCTTCTCGCAAAGAGTTCACAGCCTCACCGAGAAACTGATCAGCCTGCGGATCTACGTCGAGGCCGCTATCGATTTCCCGGAAGAAGAAATCGACTTCCTTGCCGATGGCCACGTGCTGAGCATGCTCGATGCCGTTCGCGAGCAATTATCCACAGTGGTACGCGAAGCCAATCAGGGCGCGTTGCTGCGCGATGGCATGACGGTGGTGATCGCCGGCCGGCCGAACGCGGGCAAGTCGAGCCTGCTCAATGCCCTGGCCGGTCGCGAAGCGGCGATCGTCACCGAGATCGCCGGCACCACTCGCGACGTGCTGCGCGAACATATCCACATCGACGGCATGCCGCTGCATGTTGTGGACACTGCGGGCCTGCGTGACACCGATGACCATGTGGAAAAGATTGGCGTGGAGCGTGCCCTCAAGGCGATCAACGAGGCTGACCGGGTGCTGCTGGTGGTCGATGCGACCGCTCCGGAAGCTGCTGATCCATTCGCGCTGTGGCCAGAGTTCCTGGATCAGCGTCCGGATCCTGCGCATGTCACGCTCATCCGCAACAAGGCCGACTTGAGTGGCGACACTGTGGGGCTTGAGGTCAGTGCTGATGGCCACGTCACCATCAACCTCAGCGCCAAGGCCGGTGGGGAAGGGCTGGAGCTGCTGCGTGAACACCTAAAGGCCTGCATGGGTTATCAACAGACGGCAGAAAGCAGCTTCAGCGCCCGTCGTCGTCACCTGGAAGCTCTGCAACGCGCCAGCGCCTCGCTCGAACACGGCCGTACCCAACTGACGCTGGCGGGGGCTGGCGAGCTGTTGGCCGAAGACTTGCGCCTGGCCCAGCAGTATCTGGGCGAAATCACCGGCGCATTCAGCTCCGACGATTTGTTGGGGCGCATTTTCTCCAGCTTCTGCATCGGCAAGTAACACGTTTCAAGCTTTTCCACAGGCGGGGACAGTCGCGACCTGCCTGATTCCCTCCTGAACCTCTTTTCTCGCCATCTGCGGCTCGATCGCCAGATGCGCTCGCGCGTGCCCGGGCTTTAGGTTGCTGCAAATCCCTACGGATAAGCGCTGTGCATAACCTCGATTCAACTCAGTTGATAAGTGGGCTATCCGCTTGAGGATAAACGCCCTTGTGGACAACCGATCACTTAATCCACAGGCTTAAACGGCTTATCCAAGGGGCTCATCCACAGATGACCACAGCCTTTATAAAATCTGTACACCTTGGAAAATATGGGCTGTAGCAATCTATCCACAGAAAGGGTGCTCTATATACATAAAAATAAAAACAAAGCTTTTATAAATTTCTTTCCTTTTTAATTTCTATTGACCGCCATTCATCCACAGCTGGTTAAATTTTGCGCAAAAGGTTCCTTTAAGGGGGGCGAAGTCCCTATACTTGCCGCCAATTTCCTATTCCCCCGAAAAAACAGGCACGAGGTGCGTGGTGGATTTCCCTTCCCGTTTTGAAGTGATCGTCATCGGCGGCGGTCATGCCGGTACCGAGGCAGCACTGGCGTCTGCGCGCATGGGTGCAAAAACCCTGCTGCTTACGCATAACGTGGAAACCCTCGGGCAGATGAGCTGCAACCCGGCCATTGGTGGCATTGGCAAAAGCCATTTGGTCAAAGAGATCGATGCGCTGGGCGGTGCAATGGCAACCGCAACTGACCTGGGTGGTATTCAATTTCGCGTATTGAATGGCCGCAAAGGCCCGGCGGTACGCGCGACTCGTGCCCAGGCGGACCGCATTCTGTATAAGGCCGCCATTCGCGAAATCATTGAAAACCAGCCGAACCTGTGGATATTCCAGCAGGCCTGCGATGACCTGATCGTCGAGCAGGATCAGGTGCGCGGCGTGGTGACTCAGATGGGCCTGCGTTTCATGGCCGACTCCGTGGTACTGACCACCGGGACCTTCCTGGGCGGACTTATCCACATCGGTCTGCAGAACTACTCGGGTGGCCGCGCCGGTGATCCGCCGTCCATTGCCCTGGCTCGCCGCCTGCGTGAACTGCCGCTGCGCGTCGGTCGTCTGAAAACCGGTACGCCGCCGCGTATCGATGGCCGCTCTGTGGATTTCTCGGTGATGACCGAACAACCGGGCGACACGCCGATTCCGGTGATGTCGTTCATGGGCAACAAGGCGCAGCACCCGCGTCAGGTCAGCTGCTGGATTACCCACACCAACGCCCGCACCCACGAAATCATCGCCGCGAACCTTGATCGCTCGCCGATGTATTCGGCTGCCGGCGAGATCGAAGGCGTCGGCCCGCGCTATTGCCCGTCGATCGAAGACAAGATTCATCGCTTCGCCGACAAGGCCAGCCATCAGGTGTTCATCGAGCCGGAAGGGCTGACCACTCACGAGCTTTACCCGAACGGCATCTCGACCTCGCTGCCGTTTGACGTGCAGTTGCAGATCGTGCGTTCGATTCACGGTATGGAAAATGCCCACATCGTGCGGCCGGGTTATGCCATTGAGTACGACTACTTCGATCCGCGGGATCTGAAGTACAGCCTGGAAACCAAAGTCATTGCCGGCCTGTTCTTCGCCGGGCAGATCAACGGCACCACCGGTTACGAAGAAGCCGGTGCGCAAGGCCTGCTCGCCGGTGCCAACGCGGCACTGCGTGCGCAGGGCAAGGAAAGCTGGTGCCCGCGCCGCGATGAGGCGTACATCGGTGTGCTTGTGGATGACTTGATTACCCTGGGCACTCAAGAGCCGTACCGGATGTTCACATCCCGTGCCGAGTACCGCCTGATTCTGCGCGAAGACAACGCCGACCTGCGCCTGACCGAAAAAGGTCGCGAACTGGGTTTGGTCGATGACGCGCGTTGGGCGGCCTTCTGCGCCAAGCGCGAAGGCATCGAACGCGAAGAGCAGCGCCTGAAATCCACCTGGATTCGTCCGGGCACCGAGCAGGGCGATGCCGTTGCCGCTCATTTCGGTACGCCGCTGACCCACGAGTACAACCTGCTCAACCTGCTGAGCCGCCCGGAAATCGACTACGCCGGGCTGGTCGCGCTGACCGGTGAGAACGAAATCGATCCACAGGTCGCCGAGCAGGTTGAGATCAAGACCAAGTACGCCGGCTACATTGATCGCCAGCAGGACGAAATCGCTCGCCTGCGCGCCAGCGAGAACACCCGGCTGCCGGAAGACATCGACTACACCACGATTTCCGGCCTGTCGAAGGAAATCCAGGGCAAGCTGGGGATAACTCGTCCCGAGACCCTCGGCCAGGCGTCGCGGATCCCGGGCGTTACCCCGGCGGCGATTTCCCTGTTGATGATTCACTTGAAAAAACGCGGCGCGGGCCGTCAGTTGGAGCAAAGCGCTTGAGTTCTATGGTCACCCCGCAGCACGCAGAAGAACTGACCTTGGGCGCCCGCGAACTGGGCGTCGAGTTGAGTGAAACCCAGCACAGCCAGTTGCTGGGCTACCTCGCCTTGCTGATCAAATGGAACAAGGCCTACAACCTGACCGCCGTGCGCGATCCGGACGAAATGGTTTCGCGGCACCTGCTCGACAGCCTGAGCGTCGTACCGTTCATCGACGGCGAGCGGCAGCTGGACGTCGGCAGCGGCGGCGGCATGCCTGGCATTCCGCTGGCGATCATGTTCCCGGACATGCAAGTCACGCTGCTGGACAGCAATGGCAAGAAAACCCGCTTCCTGACCCAGGTCAAACTCGAGCTCAAGCTCGATAACCTGAATGTTATCCACAGCCGTGCAGAAGCGTATCAACCCGAGCAACCGTTCACCGGAATCATTTCCCGCGCATTCAGCAGTCTGGAAGACTTCACCCAGTGGACGCGCCACATGGGCGATACCAATACACGCTGGCTGGCAATGAAAGGTCTGCATCCTGCCGATGAACTGGTAGCATTGCCCGCAGATTTCAATCTGGAAAGCGCGCAAGCCTTGGCCGTACCCGGTTGCCAAGGTCAACGGCATCTGCTGATACTGCGCCGCACGGCATGACAGGGAACACACGCAAGAATGGCTAAGGTATTCGCGATAGCGAACCAAAAGGGTGGTGTGGGTAAAACCACCACTTGCATCAACCTCGCAGCGTCGCTGGTCGCTACCAAGCGTCGGGTGTTGTTGATCGATCTCGATCCACAGGGCAACGCCACCATGGGTAGCGGTGTGGATAAACATGGCCTGGAGCATTCGGTCTACGATCTGTTGATCGGCGAATGCGACCTGAATCAGGCCATGCACTTTTCCGAGCACGGCGGTTATCAACTGCTGCCGGCCAACCGCGACCTGACCGCCGCCGAAGTCAATCTGCTGGAAATGCAGATGAAAGAGGCGCGCCTGCGCACCGCCCTGGCGCCGATCCGGGAAAACTACGATTACATCCTCATCGATTGCCCGCCGTCGCTGTCGATGTTGACACTCAACGCTTTGGTCGCCGCCGATGGCGTGATTATCCCCATGCAGTGCGAGTACTACGCGCTGGAAGGTTTGAGTGACCTTGTGGATAACATCAAGCGCATCGGCGAGCTGCTCAACCCCGAGCTGAAAATCGAAGGCCTGCTGCGCACCATGTACGATCCGCGCCTGAGCCTGATCAACGATGTATCGGCGCAGCTCAAGGAACACTTTGGTGACCAGCTGTACGACACCGTGATCCCGCGCAACATCCGCCTGGCCGAAGCGCCGAGCTTCGGCATGCCGGCGCTGGCCTACGACAAGTCATCGCGGGGCGCCCTGGCGTACCTCGCGCTGGCCGGTGAAATGGTCCGCCGCCAGCGTCGCGCTTCCCGCGCCGCTGCCCAGCCCTCTTAAGGAACCCCCATGGCCGTCAAGAAACGTGGACTTGGACGTGGGCTGGACGCACTGCTGAGCAGTCCCACCGTCGCCGCACTGGAAGAACAGGCCGTTCAGGCCGACCAGCGCGAACTGCAACACATCCCGCTGGACCTGATTCAGCGCGGCAAATACCAGCCGCGTCGGGACATGGACCCGCAGGCGCTGGAAGAACTGGCCAACTCGATCAAGGCCCAAGGCGTGATGCAGCCGATCGTGGTCCGCCCGATCGCCGACAACCGCTTTGAAATCATCGCCGGTGAACGCCGCTGGCGTGCCAGCCAGCAGGCCGGCAGCGAAACCATCCCGGCGATGGTGCGCGACGTGCCGGATGAAGCGGCCATCGCCATGGCGCTGATCGAGAACATCCAGCGCGAGGACCTCAACCCGATCGAGGAAGCCATCGCCCTGCAGCGTCTGCAGCAGGAATTCCAGCTGACGCAACAACAGGTGGCCGAAGCGGTGGGCAAGTCGCGCGTGAGCGTGGCCAACCTGATGCGCCTGATCTCGCTGCCTGATGTGATCAAGACCATGCTGTCCCATGGCGACCTGGAAATGGGCCACGCCCGTGCATTGCTCGGCTTGCCGGAAGAACGGCAGGTCGACGGGGCGCGACATGTTGTCGCACGCGGTCTCACCGTGCGCCAGACCGAGGCACTCGTACGCCAGTGGTTGAGTGGTAAACAGGAGCCTGCGGCACCGGCAAAAGCCGATCCGGATATCACTCGTCTCGAACAGCGTCTGGCCGAGCGGCTGGGCTCTGCCGTGCAGATCCGCCATGGCCAGAAGGGTAAAGGCCAGTTGGTGATCCGTTATAACTCGCTCGACGAGTTGCAGGGCGTTCTCGCTCACATTCGCTGAAACAAAACATAAGTAGCGTGTAGTCGGAAATCACTACCCGGCAGTTGAATAGGGGCTGAACCGCCCCTATACTCTGCGCGCATTTTGTCGGCACAAATTATGCCAAGTTATTGATTTTGGCGGCTGGCATAAGAGGAGCCCATGTGATGGAGACACGCACGCCAAACCGCTTGCCATTCCATCGCCTGGCTGTTTTCCCGGTATTGCTGGCCCAATTGATTGTGCTGCTGCTGGCCGCGGTGACGCTTTGGCAGTGGCATGGAGTCGTAGCTGGATATTCAGGACTTTGCGGAGGCCTGATAGCTTGGCTGCCCAATTTGTACTTTGCCCATAAGGCGTTCCGGTTTTCCGGTGCCAGGGCCGCGCAAGCCATCGTTCGGTCGTTCTACGCCGGCGAGGCGGGCAAACTGATTTTTACGGCAGTGCTGTTTGCACTGACCTTTGCAGGCGTGAAACCGCTGGCTCCACTGGCGGTTTTCGGCGTGTTCATGCTGACCCAGTTGGTCAGCTGGTTCGCACCCCTGCTCATGAAAACAAGACTTTTGAGACCTTAGGGCGTTTGAGGGCACCATGGCAGAGCAAACAGCTTCGGGCTATATCCAGCACCACTTGCAGAACTTGACCTTCGGTCATTTGCCTGACGGCACTTGGGGCTTCGCGCATTCCGCAGCCGAAGCAAAGGAAATGGGCTTTTGGGCTTTCCACCTGGACACTCTGGGCTGGTCGGTCGCACTGGGCCTGATTTTCGTCCTGTTCTTCCGCATGGCCGCCAAGAAAGCGACCTCCGGCCAGCCAGGCGCCCTGCAGAACTTCGTTGAAGTGCTGGTCGAGTTCGTCGACGGCAGCGTGAAAGACAGCTTCCATGGCCGCAGCGCCGTGATCGCTCCGCTGGCGCTGACCATTTTCGCCTGGGTCTTCCTGATGAACGCCATCGACCTGATCCCGGTCGACTGGATTCCTCAACTGGCTGTCATGATCACCGGTGACCACCACATCCCGTTCCGCGCCGTGTCGACCACCGACCCGAACGCCACGCTGGGCATGGCGCTGTCGGTCTTCGCGCTGATCATTTTCTACAGCATCAAGATCAAGGGCATCGGCGGTTTCATCGGCGAGCTGACCCTGCATCCGTTCAGCAGCAAGAACGTTGCGGTCCAGGCGCTGTTGATTCCTGTCAACTTCCTGCTTGAATTCGTGACGCTGGTCGCCAAACCGATCTCTCTGGCACTGCGTCTGTTCGGCAACATGTACGCCGGCGAGCTGGTGTTCATCCTGATCGCGGTCATGTTCGGCAGCGGCCTGCTCTGGCTCAGCGGTCTGGGCGTGGTCCTGCAATGGGCGTGGGCTGTATTCCACATCCTGATCATCACCCTGCAAGCGTTCATCTTCATGATGCTGACCATCGTCTACCTGTCGATGGCTCACGAAGATAACCATTAAGACTCGCCCGCGAGTCTGATGATCCCCTCACTCAGGTGAGGGGGCGCCCGCGAGGGCTGATGTAAGAAACGATTTTGCTTTACCGCTTTAATCTAAGAAAACCTAACCAATACGACGTAAAAGTCGGGAGGAAAGATGGAAACTGTAGTTGGTCTAACTGCTATCGCTGTTGCACTGCTGATCGGCCTGGGCGCTCTGGGTACTGCAATCGGTTTCGGCCTGCTGGGCGGTAAGTTCCTGGAAGGCGCAGCGCGTCAGCCAGAAATGGTTCCAATGCTGCAAGTCAAAATGTTCATCGTGGCTGGTCTGCTCGACGCCGTAACCATGATCGGCGTTGGTATCGCTCTGTTCTTCACCTTTGCGAACCCCTTCGTTGGTCAGCTCGCTGGCTAATCGCTCGATTTTTCGAGTTGATTGGTGTGATGGACAACGAACGAGCGAGGTGTTGGCGTGAACATTAATGCAACCCTGATTGGCCAGTCCGTTGCGTTCTTCATTTTTGTGCTGTTCTGCATGAAGTTCGTGTGGCCTCCGGTCATCGCGGCTTTGCACGAACGTCAGAAGAAGATCGCGGATGGACTGGACGCTGCCACCCGAGCAGCTCGCGACCTGGAGCTGGCCCAAGACAAAGCGGGTCAGCAACTGCGCGAAGCGAAAGCTCAGGCAGCTGAAATCATTGAGCAGGCCAAGAAACGCGGTAACCAGATCGTCGATGAAGCCCGTGAACAGGCTCGTGTCGATGCTGACCGCATCAAGGCTCAGGCTCAGGCCGAGATCGAGCAGGAACTGAACGGTGTCAAAGACGCACTGCGCGCCCAACTGGGTAGCCTGGCCGTCAACGGTGCCGAGAAGATCCTGGGTGCCACAATCGATCAAAACGCGCACGCGGAGCTGGTTAACAAACTGGCTGCAGAAATTTAAGCGAGGGCGATCATGGCAGAACTGACCACGTTGGCCCGACCTTACGCTAAGGCAGCCTTCGAGCATGCCCAGGCCCACCAGCAACTGGCCAATTGGTCAGCCATGCTCGGCCTGGCTGCTGCTGTGTCGCAAGACGACACCATGCAGCGCCTGCTCAAGGCCCCGCGACTGACGAGCGCAGACAAGGCCGCCACTTTCATTGAAGTGTGCGGCGACAAGTTCGATGCCAAGGCACAGAATTTCATCCACGTCGTTGCTGAAAACGACCGTCTCCAGCTGTTGCCGGAGATCTCCGCACTGTTCGATCTGTACAAGACCGAACAGGAAAAGTCGGTAGATGTGGATGTCACCAGTGCTTTTGCATTGAACCAAGAACAGCAAGACAAACTCGCCAAGGTTCTCAGTGCACGGCTCGGCCGGGAAGTGCGCCTGCACGCTGCGGAGGATGCTGCCCTGATAGGTGGTGTCATCATCCGCGCCGGCGACCTGGTTATCGATGGCTCAGTTCGCGGGAAACTCGCGCAACTAGCCGAAGCATTGAAATCTTGAGTTTGAAGGGGCAGCAGAGCAATGCAGCAACTCAATCCTTCCGAAATTAGTGAAATCATCAAGGGCCGCATCGAGAAACTCGATGTAGCCTCCCAAGCCCGCAACGAAGGCACTGTCGTCAGCGTGTCTGACGGTATCGTGCGGATTCACGGTCTGGCCGACGCTATGTACGGCGAAATGATCGAGTTCCCGGGCGGCGTCTACGGCATGGCACTCAACCTGGAGCAAGACTCCGTGGGTGCTGTGGTACTGGGCGCTTACACCACTCTGGCTGAAGGCATGAGCGCCAAGTGCACTGGCCGCATCCTGGAAGTTCCTGTTGGTAAGGAACTGCTGGGTCGCGTAGTCGACGCACTGGGTAACCCTGTCGACGGCAAAGGTCCGCTGAACAACACCGAGACCGACGCGGTCGAGAAAGTTGCTCCAGGCGTGATCTGGCGTAAGTCGGTAGACCAGCCTGTACAGACTGGCTACAAGGCTGTTGACGCCATGATCCCGGTCGGCCGTGGCCAGCGCGAGCTGATCATCGGTGACCGTCAGATCGGCAAGACCGCTCTGGCGATCGACGCGATCATCAACCAGAAAGACAGCGGCATCTTCTGCGTCTACGTAGCTGTTGGTCAGAAGCAATCGACCATCGCCAACGTTGTTCGCAAGCTGGAAGAAAACGGCGCACTGGCCAACACCATCATCGTGGCTGCCAGTGCTTCGGAATCCCCTGCGCTGCAATTCCTGGCGCCTTACGCCGGTTGCACCATGGGCGAATTCTTCCGCGACCGCGGTGAAGACGCACTGATCGTTTATGACGATCTGTCCAAGCAGGCTGTGGCTTACCGCCAGATCTCCCTGCTGCTGCGTCGTCCACCAGGACGTGAGGCATACCCAGGTGACGTGTTCTATCTCCACTCCCGTCTGCTGGAGCGCGCATCCCGCGTTTCGGAAGAGTACGTAGAGAAGTTCACCAACGGCGCAGTGACCGGCAAAACCGGTTCCCTGACTGCACTGCCGATCATCGAAACCCAGGCTGGCGACGTTTCCGCGTTCGTTCCGACCAACGTGATTTCCATCACCGACGGTCAGATCTTCCTGGAATCGGCCATGTTCAACTCGGGCATCCGCCCTGCAGTGAACGCCGGTGTTTCGGTATCCCGTGTAGGTGGTGCCGCTCAGACCAAGATCATCAAGAAGCTGTCCGGTGGTATCCGTACCGCTCTGGCTCAGTACCGTGAACTGGCGGCATTCGCCCAGTTCGCTTCTGACCTGGACGAAGCGACCCGCAAGCAACTTGAGCATGGTCAGCGCGTTACCGAGCTGATGAAGCAGAAGCAATACGCGCCAATGTCGATCGCCGACATGTCGCTGTCGCTGTATGCCGCTGAGCGTGGGTTCCTGACCGACGTTGAAATCGCCAAAGTCGGCAGCTTCGAACAAGCGCTGATTGCTTACTTCAACCGCGATCACGCCGATTTGATGGCCAAGATCAACGTGAAGGGTGACTTCAATGACGAAATCGATGCGGGCCTGAAAGCCGGTATCGAGAAGTTCAAGGCCACCCAAACCTGGTAAGCCGCAGCGGGAGCCTGACGGCTCCCGCTTGCTAACCTGATAGGTGTTACATGGCAGGCGCAAAAGAGATTCGCAGCAAGATTGCGAGCATCAAAAGCACGCAAAAGATCACCAGCGCCATGGAAAAAGTGGCGGTCAGCAAAATGCGCAAGGCTCAAATGCGCATGGCTGCTAGCCGTCCTTACGCGGAGCGCATCCGCCAGGTGATTGGTCATCTTGCCAACGCTAACCCGGAATACCGCCACCCGTTCATGATCGACCGCGAAGTCAAGCGCGTCGGTTATATCGTGGTAAGCAGTGACCGTGGTCTGTGCGGTGGCTTGAATACCAACCTGTTCAAGGCTTTGGTCAAGGACATGGCGAAGAACCGTGAAAACGGCGTAGAGATCGATCTGTGCGTGGTTGGCAGCAAAGGTGCGGCGTTTTTCCGCAACTTCGGCGGTAACGTCGTCGCTGCGATCAGCCACTTGGGCGAAGAGCCTTCGATCAACGACTTGATCGGCAGCGTCAAGGTGATGCTGGATGCCTACCTGGAGGGCCGTATTGACCGCCTGTCCGTGGTATCCAACAAGTTCATCAACACCATGACTCAGCAGCCAACGGTCGAGCAGTTGATTCCGTTGGTCGCCACCCAGGATCAAGAACTCAAGCACCACTGGGACTATCTGTACGAACCCGACGCCAAAGAGCTGCTGGACGGCTTGATGGTCCGTTACGTGGAGTCGCAGGTCTACCAGGCGGTGGTCGAGAACAACGCAGCTGAACAAGCCGCGCGGATGATCGCAATGAAGAACGCCACCGACAACGCCGGTGATTTGATCAGCGATTTGCAGCTGATCTACAACAAGGCGCGTCAGGCAGCGATCACCCAAGAGATCTCGGAAATCGTCGGCGGCGCTGCCGCGGTTTAACGGTTCAAATATTCAGAGGATCCAGCTAATGAGTAGCGGACGTATCGTTCAAATCATCGGCGCCGTGATCGACGTGGAATTTCCACGCGACAGCGTACCGAGCATCTACAACGCGCTGAAAGTACAAGGCGCAGAGACCACTCTGGAAGTTCAGCAGCAGCTGGGCGACGGCGTGGTTCGTACCATTGCGATGGGTTCCACCGAAGGCCTGAAACGCGGTCTGGACGTTGCCGATACCGGCGCCGCCATTTCCGTTCCGGTCGGCAAGGGCACCCTGGGCCGCATCATGGACGTTCTGGGCAACCCGATCGACGAAGCTGGTCCGATCGAAGCCGACGAGACCTGGGGCATTCACCGCGCCGCGCCTTCGTTCGCTGAGCAGGCAGGCGGCAACGACCTGCTGGAAACCGGCATCAAGGTTATTGACCTGGTCTGCCCGTTCGCCAAGGGCGGTAAAGTCGGTCTGTTCGGTGGTGCCGGTGTCGGCAAGACCGTAAACATGATGGAACTGATCCGTAACATCGCCATCGAGCACAGCGGTTATTCCGTGTTCGCCGGTGTGGGTGAGCGTACTCGTGAGGGTAACGACTTCTACCACGAGATGAAGGACTCCAACGTTCTGGACAAAGTGGCACTGGTATACGGGCAGATGAACGAGCCGCCGGGAAACCGTCTGCGCGTTGCTCTGACCGGCCTGACCATGGCCGAGAAGTTCCGTGACGAAGGTAACGACGTTCTGCTGTTCGTCGACAACATCTATCGTTACACCCTGGCCGGTACCGAAGTATCCGCACTGCTGGGCCGTATGCCTTCGGCAGTAGGTTACCAGCCGACCCTGGCTGAAGAGATGGGCGTGCTGCAAGAGCGCATCACTTCGACCAAGCAAGGTTCGATCACCTCGATCCAGGCCGTTTACGTACCTGCGGACGACCTGACCGACCCGTCGCCAGCGACCACCTTCGCCCACTTGGACGCCACCGTCGTTCTGTCCCGTGACATCGCTTCCCTGGGTATCTACCCGGCGGTTGACCCACTGGACTCGACTTCGCGCCAGCTGGACCCGAACGTGATCGGCAACGACCACTACGAAACCGCTCGCGGTGTTCAGTACGTGCTGCAGCGCTACAAAGAGCTGAAAGACATCATCGCGATCCTGGGTATGGACGAGCTGTCGGAAACCGACAAGCAACTCGTATCCCGCGCTCGTAAGATCCAGCGCTTCCTGTCGCAGCCGTTCTTCGTGGCTGAAGTCTTCACCGGTGCTTCGGGTAAATACGTTTCCCTGAAAGACACTATTGCTGGCTTCAAAGGCATCCTCGCCGGTGAGTACGACCATCTGCCAGAACAAGCGTTCTACATGGTCGGCGGCATCGAAGAAGCGATCGAGAAAGCCAAGAAACTGTAATCCAGGCGCCCGGCAACGGGCGCCAATCAGGTTGAGGCAAGCAAATGGCTATGACAGTCCATTGCGATATCGTCAGCGCGGAAGGAGAGATCTTCTCCGGTCTGGTCGAGATGGTGATTGCACACGGTAACCTGGGTGATATCGGTATTGCTCCAGGTCACGCGCCGCTGATCACTGATCTGAAGCCGGGCCCGATCCGTCTGATCAAGCAGGGTGGAGAAGCCGAGGTGTTCTACATCTCCGGTGGTTTCCTTGAGGTTCAACCGAACATGGTCAAAGTGCTTGCCGATACCGTGCAACGCGCTGCTGACCTGGACGAAGCCTCTGCTCAGGAAGCCGTCAAGGCTGCCGAGAAAGCACTGCATGAACGCGGCGCGGAGTTCGACTACGGATCTGCTGCTGCACGTCTGGCGGAAGCCGCAGCCCAGCTGCGTACCGTACAGCAAATTCGCAAGAAGTTCGGCGGCTGAGGCCGGCGACTTCCATGCGCGATTGAGTAAAAGGGTAGCCTCGGCTACCCTTTTTCTTTTTCAGGCCTTTTGATTGGCCCCCCTTCGTTTGAATCTGCCCAGCCTTGGCTGCGCTCGTCTGGAATCCGTTCATGTCCCTCGATATCGTCATTCTTGCCGCTGGCCAAGGCACACGCATGCGTTCGGCCTTGCCCAAGGTTCTGCATCCGGTCGCCGGCAACTCCATGCTCGGCCACGTTATCCACAGCGCCCGCCAGCTCTCGCCGCAAAGCATCCAGGTGGTGATCGGTCATGGCGCAGACCTGGTGCGTGAGCGGCTCGCGGCAGAGGATCTGAACTTCGTGCTGCAGGACAAACAGCTCGGGACCGGCCACGCGGTTGCCCAGGCGGTGCCTGAATTGAGCGCTGACACCGTGCTGATCCTGTACGGCGATGTGCCGCTGATCGAGGTCGAGACGCTCAACCGTCTGCTGACCCTGGTCAACGATCAGCAACTGGGCTTGCTGACAGTCAATCTGAACGACCCCACCGGTTACGGCCGCATCGTGCGGGATGAACAGAACCGCGTCAGCGCCATCGTCGAGCACAAGGACGCCACCGACGCCCAGAAAGCCATCAAGGAAGGCAACACTGGCATTCTCGCGGTGCCGGGCAAGCGTCTGGCCGAATGGTTGGGGCGCCTGTCGAACAACAACGCCCAGGGCGAGTACTACCTGACTGACGTCATCGCCATGGCGGTCGCCGATGGCCTGACCGTCGCCACGGCGCAACCGCTGGACGCCATGGAAGTGCAGGGCGCCAACGACCGCAAGCAGCTGGCTGAGCTCGAGCGCCATTATCAGCTGCGCGAGGCCAACCGCCTGATGGCCCAGGGCGTGACCCTGCGTGATCCATCCCGCTTCGACGTCAGGGGAGCGGTCACGGTCGGTCGCGATGTGCTGATCGACATCAACGTGATTCTCGAAGGCAAGGTCGTCATCGAGGACGACGTTTCCATCGGCCCGAACTGCGTGATCAAGGACAGTACTCTGCGCAAGGGCGCGATCATCAAGGCTAATAGCCACCTGGAAGGCGCTATCGTCGGTGAATCCGCCGATGCAGGTCCCTTCGCGCGGCTGCGTCCGGGCAGCGTGCTGGAGGCGCGGGCCCATGTGGGTAACTTCGTCGAGCTCAAGAATGCGCACATGGGCGAGGGCGCCAAGGCTGGCCACCTGGCTTATCTGGGCGATGCGGTGATCGGCGCGCGCAGCAACATCGGCGCGGGCACCATCACCTGCAACTATGATGGCGCCAACAAGCACAAGACCGTGCTGGGAGAAGACGTCTTCGTCGGCTCCAACAACTCGCTGGTCGCCCCTGTGAATATCTCGACCGGCGCCACCACGGCTGCAGGCTCCACCGTCACTCAGGACGTTGCGGCCGAGCAACTGGCTGTCGCGCGCGCCCGCCAGCGCAACATCGATGGCTGGAAGCGTCCGGTCAAGATCAAGAAGTAAGTTATCCACAAGTGAAATCGGCCTGACGCCACAACGGTGTTCAGGCCGGATTCAGCCCCGCTGTGCCACCCTCGGCAACATTCTCGCAATCTCCTGCTTGACGAAAATCTTTCGATAGGTTTCTATTCGCATCGTTATCTTTCGAAACGAAACTTTTAAGCGAAATGTCGAAACGAAATACACCTCAACGCCGCCATAACATCCTTGCCTTGCTGAACGAGCAGGGCGAAGTGAGTGTCGACGCCCTGGCCAAGCGTTTTGAAACCTCCGAAGTTACGGTTCGAAAGGATCTGGCCGCACTCGAAAGCAATGGCTTGCTGCTGCGTCGCTACGGCGGTGCCGTGCCCATGCCGCAGGAGCTGATCGGCGAGCCCGGGCAGCCAGTGTCCAAGTACAAGCAAGCCATCGCCCGTGCAGCGGTGGGGCGAATTCGCGAACACGCGCGCATCATCATCGACAGTGGCAGCACCACCGCCGCGATGATTCCGCAGCTGGGCCTG
The DNA here is from genome assembly GCF_056627435.1 of Pseudomonas sp. 2. Classification (NCBI taxonomy): domain Bacteria; kingdom Pseudomonadati; phylum Pseudomonadota; class Gammaproteobacteria; order Pseudomonadales; family Pseudomonadaceae; genus Pseudomonas; species Pseudomonas sp. 2. The sequence goes on along the minus strand of NZ_JBWXNG010000009.1, from coordinate 192,923 downwards.
CAGCCTGGCCTGGTGGTGATGACCAACTCGCTCAGCGTCGCCAATGCGCTCGGTGAACTGGAGCACGAGCCAGTCTTGCTGATGACAGGCGGCACCTGGGACCCGCACTCCGAGTCGTTTCAGGGGCAGGTGGCCGAACAGGTCCTGCGCTCCTACGACTTCGATCAGCTTTTCATCGGTGCCGACGGCATCGATCTGACACGAGGCACCACCACCTTCAACGAATTGCTGGGCTTGAGCCGCGTCATGGCCGAAGTCGCCCGTGAAGTGATCGTGATGGTGGAAGCCGACAAGGTCGGGCGCAAGATCCCCAATCTGGAACTGCCCTGGAGCAGCGTCCATACCCTTATTACCGATGATCGCCTGCCCCAGGAGGCTCGCGACCAAATTCAGGCCCGCGGCGTCACCTTGATCTGCGCCGCCGTATCCTAGGAGAAGACCATGTGTGGAATTGTCGGCGCCGTCGCTGAACGTAATGTCACTGCCATCCTGCTCGAAGGCCTCAAGCGCCTTGAATACCGCGGCTACGACAGTGCCGGTGTGGCGCTGTTCAGCAACGCCGGTGTGCTGGAGCGCCGTCGTCGCGTGGGCAAGGTCAATGAGCTGGAGCAATCGCTGGCCGGCGAGCCACTGGCCGGCCGTCTGGGCATCGCCCACACCCGCTGGGCCACTCACGGTGCGCCGGTTGAGCACAACGCCCACCCGCATTTCTCCAGCGGTGAGCTGGCCGTTGTCCACAACGGCATCATCGAAAACCACGAGCCGCTGCGCGAGCGCCTGAAGGGCCTGGGCTACCTGTTCACCTCCGACACCGACACCGAAGTCATCGTCCACCTGCTGCACCACAAACTGCAGGACACGCCTGACCTGACCGCAGCCCTCAAGGCTACCGTGAAGGAACTGCATGGCGCCTACGGCCTGGCCGTGATCAGCGCGCGTCAGCCGGACCGCCTGGTCGCCGCCCGCAGCGGCAGCCCGCTGGTGGTGGGCCTGGGCCTGGGCGAGAACTTCCTGGCCTCCGACCAACTGGCGCTGCGTCAGGTCACCGACCGTTTCATTTACCTGGAAGAGGGCGATATCGCCGAAATCCGTCGCGACAGCGTGCAGATCTGGAACGCCGCAGGCCTGCCGGTCGAGCGAGAAACCGTGCAGTACCGCGAAGGCGCCGAAGCCGCCGACAAGGGCGAGTTCCGCCACTTCATGCTCAAGGAAATCCACGAGCAGCCAAAAGTCGTGCAGCGCACCCTGGAAAACCGCCTCGGCCAGCAGCAGGTGCTGGTGCAGGCTTTCGGCCCGCAAGCGGCTGAGTTGTTCGCCAAAGTGCGCAACGTACAGATCGTCGCCTGCGGTACCAGCTACCACGCCGGCATGGTCGCGCGTTACTGGCTCGAAGGCCTGGCGGGCATTCCGTGCCAGGTCGAAGTCGCCAGCGAATTCCGCTACCGCAAGGTCGTGGTCCAGCCCGACACCCTGTTCGTTTCGATCTCGCAGTCCGGAGAAACCGCCGACACTCTGGCCGCGCTGCGCAATGCCAAGGAGCTGGGCTTCCTGGCGAGCCTCGCCATCTGCAACGTCAGCATCAGTTCGCTGGTGCGCGAATCCGACCTGACCCTGCTGACCCAGGCCGGCCCGGAAATCGGCGTCGCCTCTACCAAGGCTTTCACCACTCAACTGGTCGCCCTGATGCTGCTGACCCTGTCGCTGGGTCAGGTCAAAGGCACGCTGGCCGACGGTGTCGAAGCCGAGCTTGTCGAGGAGCTGCGCCGCCTGCCGACCCGCCTGGGCGAAGCGCTGGCCATGGACAGCACCGTGGAAAAGGTCGCCGAACTGTTCTCCGAGAAGAACCACACCCTGTTCCTGGGCCGCGGCGCGCAATTCCCGGTGGCAATGGAAGGCGCCCTGAAGCTCAAGGAGATTTCCTACATCCACGCCGAAGCCTACCCGGCCGGTGAACTGAAACACGGCCCGCTGGCGCTGGTGGACAGCGACATGCCAGTGGTCACCGTCGCGCCCAACAACGAGCTGCTGGAAAAACTCAAATCCAACCTGCAGGAAGTCCGCGCCCGCGGCGGCGAACTGATCGTCTTCGCCGACGAACAGGCCGGCCTGAACAACGGTCAGGGCACCCACGTCATCGCCATGCCGCACATCATCGATGCACTGACGCCGATCCTGTACACCATTCCGCTGCAGTTGCTGTCGTATTACGTCGCAGTGCTCAAGGGCACTGACGTGGACCAGCCGCGCAACCTAGCGAAGTCGGTGACTGTGGAATAAGTTATCCACAGTTACATTCTTTATAAATTCAGAGAATTAGAATGATTGCATGTGAATTAAAACTGTCGCAGGCGGCCGCTTGACCTCTCAGACGTCGTCTTGCGAGACCGTAAAACAGATACAGCCTGATTAGCGAGTCATCTGGAATACGCCACGTTCATCGCAGTGCTATGAACGTGGTGAATCAGGCCTGACTCTACATCGGCACCGTTACGGGTTTTCATCTCGAAGTCGTGTTGGTTACCTTTTTGGTCTGATACGTCTTGGGATCGCGCTTGTCGTCTTCGTTCTTGGTCGAACTGGGCGCGTGAATAATGGTGGCATCAACGATCGTTCCCTAGCGAAGCGACAGGCTTTTTTCCTGAAAATAGCCATTGATGACCGCAGGATCGCGGGCGCCAGTTGATGTTTTTCCAGCCTCAGATGTGCAAACTGACGCATGAAGGTAATTTCATAGAGCGCTTCTTTCCTTGCCGGATCGCAGCATGGTTTCCAGCGGATAGGGTTTTCGACCACCGTCGGCCTTTGGATAGAAGGGCTCGGGAAGTTTGAGTAAACCGCTCCAAGACACGACCTGCTCCATCTCGGCGAGGAAGCGTTCGCGGCGGGATTGTTTGTGCTTGCCTACGCATTCGGTGGTGGAAAAGCTCATTTGGCTCATGGGTGGCTCGGGTCAGGTGGTGACGGCGTACTTCATCAATACCTAAGATAAAAATTTGGGTTGCTCTTTGAAAGTATTATTCTTAATCCGGAGTTATCGGATGGTGTTAGTTTTATCGTAGAAAAATAATATTCTTCGTTTGGTTCTTGGGGACTTGTCTTTAAAAGATATTTAAGAACATGTCTGATCTAAGTTCCTCCGCATTCAAGATAATGGGATTTTGTTGTTTTTTATTCATTACAATCCTTATGTGTTCTTGGAATTTCATATGGGCATAATATCTATTAGGTATAGATATTACTCTCGCAGTGGCACTGATAAGCGTCCGTAGGTAAACGACTTCGCCCAGGATTCTCCGAGGTAGGAATAGCACCTGAAGTGTAGGTGAGAAATTAGGAAAAATATTTCGAGAACAGAACACTAACGGCGACAGGTACTGTAAAAATTATTCATCAATGGAATCTTCATGTCCGTGCTATGTGTTTGTACAGCGCTTTAAGTAAACGGTGTTCCACATCACTATGGCAGCTGTCGCCAAATTGGGGCTAATAGTTTGATAGCGTTGCTGCCCACCCCGTTGATGGATCCTGCTCAGATCAAGCTCAGGCCGCGCAATATTGGCGATATGCATGCAGGAAGAGTCTTACGTCATGTTCAGACAAGTCTTAAATCTTTATAGATCGCAAGCCCTGAGAATTCATCGAGTTTCAGCAACCATTGGTCAGCGATCAGCACTATCAGAACGCCAAGCTCGACAGTGCTAAGAACCTGACCCTCGTGAGCGGCGGCAGCGTCACCTTCGAAGCGGCGAAATGACCATAAATCAGGAAGGAAGGGTATATGTCACTTTTTGGGCCGGTGCTCGTCGATGTCGAGCCATCGATCATGAATGCCTCCTGGTCAGCACGCCTGGAAGATGAGCTCTTCCATATTCCGAAGTTGAAGGTGGCGGTGACGCGCGGCGTTGCAGTGGTCAAATGGGCGAGTAATGCAGACTTCTCCTATAACCCACGGGGTGAGCTCAACCGTCTGCTCGACCATCGAAATTAACTTTCGATTGCGTGCTGATCGTCACTGTTTGTCTCAGGCATGTGCAACGCCAGGGGGGCTGTATGTTGGACATTTTGCGTGGTACGCCGCTGTGGGTTTATGCGGTTTTCTTCGTCGTGACGTATTACGGCGTCATTGCCTGTTTCAGGAGTTATGAGTCGGAAAGGTCGCTACAGATTACCCCGGTGATATTCGTAGCCATTTCCTTGGCCTCGCTGAAGCTCTCCCATGGGTTCGTGATTCCGCTCTCGGTTTATGCCCTGGGATTTCTGCCGGGATGGTGGCTGGCTTTACGCTTCTACTCGTATCACAACGTGAAGCGCGAGGGTGAGCGCCTGGTGCTGGGTGGCACGATCAAAGTGCTGATTGTGTATTGGTGTTTCTTCGCCTGGCGTTACTACAGCGGTTATCAGCAGGAGATGCATCCTGAGCTGGCGGAGGACGTGTCGCTGGCGGCCTATTCGGCATTTGGGGCTGGACTTATCAATGGTTTGATTATCGGCCGCAGCCTCAGGTTGCTACGTTTTTTCAAGGTCGGCCATGTGACAGAGGCGCATTCCAAATGACATCTTATCTGGAGATGTGCCCCCCCTTCCGTTGACCAGTCGGAACATGGTCGGAGCAGTCGAGTGAATGAGGGCCGCTTCGATCATTACATCGAAGGCTATGGCGCAGTCGTTGTGCTATCCGAACTGCTCAATCAGTTTGCTGTGCGATGTGTACGTGGGGCTTGCGGCACGACGCCGTCGACACACTACGTCCCGGCATTAATTACCGGTCAGGCAGCCAGCGGCGGTTTGCCTTGAGGTCCCTGTTCTGGGCGCAGCTCAAGGTTCAACGTTCAAACGCCCGAAATCCGCCAGCACATCGATGAACTGATGCGGCCGGATCTCTCCGCTGTGCTCCCCCCAAAAAACCGCAATCCAAAAAAATTGAAGCCTGTGCTTGACCAGGGAGAACGATCGTTCTACCCTAGATTCATGGATAAGCCAACGACGAAAAAAGAACACGTTAGCGGTATTTTTCAGGTAATTAAAAGTTGGCTTGAGTCAGACGACCTCATCCGCCATTTATAACGCAAGAACAACTGCAAAAGTTTTGCTTGAAGAAGTACGGCGCCCCCGCGCTTGAAGTTCCGGAAACACTAAATTAACTGTAACTATCCAAAAGACTGGAGGCACCACCATGTCCAACGAACAAGCTCGCCCGCCACTTCCTCCTTTTACTCGCGAGTCGGCGATTGAAAAAGTTCGCCTTGCTGAAGATGGCTGGAATACCCGCAATCCTGAAAAAATCGCACTGGCCTACACGCTGGACACCAAGTGGCGTAACCGTGCCGAGTTTGCCAACAATCGCGAAGAAGCCCAGGGCTTCCTGACTCGCAAGTGGAAGAAAGAACTGGATTACCGTCTGATCAAAGAGCTCTGGGCCTTCACCGACAACCGCATCGCCGTTCGTTACGCCTACGAGTGGCACGACGATTCGGGCAACTGGTTCCGCTCCTACGGCAATGAAAACTGGGAGTTCGAAGCCGATGGCCTGATGCACCGCCGCTTTGCCTGCATCAACGACATGCCGATCAAGGAAAGCGAGCGCAAGTTCTTCTGGCCACTAGGCCGTCGTCCTGATGATCATCCAAGCCTGAGTGACCTGGGGCTGTAAGTTGTCCTGAAGCTGATCTTTTACTCCAAAAGGATCAAGTTTCCTGCCATGCAAAAACCCGCCAAACGGCGGGTTTTTTAGTTTAGTCCCGCGAGTCTTTTTTCCAGACGCTGCGCACAACTTCACTCATCAAGTTCTGCGCAAACCTCTTTAGCCAATTCCATGAAAACTTTTACCGCCGCGCTCATAAAGGCTTCTTTACGCCGCATGAGAACGGCTGTTCGCTGCAAGCGTTCCGGCTCCAGTGTAATCGCCACAAGATCGTCATGGGCCAATGCAATCTTGGCCGGCAACAAGGTCGACAGATTTGTCCGGCGAACGATTTCAATCACCGCGCCCAAGGCGTTGACCTCCATCTGCACTTGAGGACGAATGTCGTATTTGCGGCAGTAGCGGTCGATCTGTTCGCGAGTGGCAAACTCCGTGCTGAGCAGCACCAGAGACTCCGCGCTCAGGCCGCTCGACCCAATAGAGCGTTCTTCGGCCAGGTGGTGCCTGCGGCTTACCACTAACGCGAGGGTTTCGTTCAGCAGGGGAGTGGCATCAATGTCCGGTGTGTGTATTTCATCGAACGCGATCCCCAGGTCCAGTTCTCCTGCCAGAAGCAGCTCCTCGATGCGCTCCTGAGAGATCTCTTTGAGGTTGAGGGTGATTTTCGGGTAGCGGGCGTGAAACGCCTCGATCAGTGGCCCTACCAGATAGGTCGTGAACGTCGGCGTCACGGCGACGCGCAAGGAGCCACGGGTGAGGTCGCTGACATCGTGGATGGCGCGCTTTGCTTCCTGCAGCTCCTGATAGGCACGTCGCGCATAGAGCAGGTAGACATCCCCGGCGTCAGTCAGACGCGTCGTGCGTCCGGAGCGGTCGAACAGCTGCGCGCCAAGGCTTTCTTCCAACTGCCTGACCTGCTGCGAGAGGGCTGGCTGCGACACGTGCAGCGCCGCTGCAGCCTTGGTGAAACTCAGGTGTTGCGCGACCGCAAGGAAGTACTGGATGTGGCGAGCGAGCATGCCTGGTCTCATAAGATAATCTGATCTAAAGCATAATAAATGAGACTTTTACCTTATGTCATGCGCTGCTTAATCTTTGTCTCACACCCAGCGACATTGAGACAGCAACCATGAAAGCGATCATCGACGGTTTTCTGAAGTTCCAAAAAAACGCCTTCCCTGAGCGGGTCAAACTGTTCAAGGACCTGGCCAACCAGCAGGCGCCGAAAGCGCTGTTCATCTCCTGCTCGGACAGCCGACTGGTGCCTGAGCTGGTCACCCAGCGCGAGCCGGGCGATCTGTTCGTCATCCGCAACGCTGGCAACATCGTGCCTTCCTACGGCCCGGAGCCAGGCGGTGTTTCGGCCTCGGTCGAATACGCGGTGGCCGGCCTCAACGTCGCCGACATCGTGATCTGCGGCCACTCCGACTGCGGCGCGATGACCGCCATTGCCACCTGCAAGTGCCTGGATCACATGCCCGCCGTCGCCGGCTGGTTGCGCTACGCCGACTCGGCCAAGGTGGTCAACGAAGCCCGCCAGCATGCGGACAAGCCGAGCAAAGTCGCTTCCATGGTGCGCGAGAACGTCATCGCGCAACTGGCCAACATCCAGACCCACCCATCCGTTCGCCTGGCGCTCGAAGAAGGCCGCGTGACCCTGCATGGCTGGATCTACGACATCGAGACCGGCCGCATCGACGCCTTCGATGGCCGCACCGGGACATTCGTGTCCCTGGCAGAAAACCCGGAAGTCCACGCCGTTTCCCACCAAGCCAGGCACGTCGCCTGAACCCTTTGCCTGCACCCTTACCTCACCAGGAGATTCACCATGATCCAGACTCAAGCCACCCGTACCGCTCGCCAGGAACTGACCGAAATCATCATTCTGGCCAAGGCCCGCAAGGACCTCTCCTTCGCCGAAATCGTTGACGGCACCGGCCTGTCCGAAGCCTTCGTCACGGCAGCCCTGCTGGGCCAGCATCCGCTGCCGGCTGTCGCCGCCAAGGTCGTGGGCAAGAAGCTCGACCTGAATGATGATCAAGTCGCTCTGCTGCAATCGATGCCCATCCGCGGCAGCTTTTTCGAAGGCATCCCGAGCGATCCGACCATCTACCGCTTCTACGAAATGATGTCGGTCTACGGCACCACCCTCAAGGCGCTGGTTCACGAGAAGTTCGGCGACGGCATCATCAGCGCCATCAACTTCAAGCTGGACATCAAGAAGGTTGAAGACCCTGACGGCGGCCATCGCGCGGTGATCACTCTGGACGGCAAGTACCTGCCGACCAAGCCTTTCTGATGTAACCCAGCCCGGCGTCTGACGGCGCCGGGCCATCCCAAACCCTTTATGACGACTGAGCACCCCTGATGTGCTCCGGCCTTCTCACGCCCTCAATAAGGTGATTGCCATGAAACTGTTACTCGTTTTGTTCCTCGGCTGCCTCGGTTCTGTCGCGATGGCAGCCGAGCAGGAGACCCAGACCGCACAAGTCAAGGTCGAGTCTTATGATTACGCGCAGCACCTGGATATCGCCAATGTGGTGGCGGCGACTCAAGTACCCAATGTCTGCAATGTGGTGCCGGTCCAGCTGACCTACGACGATTCCAAGGGCGAGCGCCACATCATGGAATACCTCACCATCGGCAATGGCTGCACCAATTGACGCCTCCCGCGAGCCAGTCTGGCGTCCGAACACTCGACGCCAGAGGCGGGAGACTTCACCCATTCAGGACGGTGACATAGAGGGAAGCCTTACCCTGTGGATAAATTCCCGACTAGGCCGCATCCACCTCAACCACTGCACCCCTCGCCGATTTCCCCGCCTGCTGCACCGCCCACTTCATGAATTCCACAATCGCCCATTCCTCCCGCCGTTCCCTGGCGCAGTACACGAAGTAGTCGAATTTCAGCTCTGAAGTCGCATCGGTCACTTGCACCAAACGCCGGGTTTGCAGCGCTTCGGAGGCAAACACGCTGTTGACCAGTGCAATGCCCTGGCCCGCGCAGGCGGCACTTATCAACAGGGACTCGTCGCCGTAGCTGGAGCCCTGGATCATTTTGCGGTTGCCCATGCCGAAGGCGTTCATCCACACCTTCCAGTAATTGCGTTCGGTGTCTTGCAGCAGTGGATAAGTCAGGCAGTCCTGCGGGCTTTCGATGCTGCGCTGTTTGGCCAGCAGGTCTGGGCTGCACACCGGGATCAGGTAGGACGACCACAGGCGGGTGGCGTGGTTGTCGGGGCTGGCGGCCATTTCCCGCTGGATGGAGATATCCACATGGCCGTGCTTGAGGTCGGACAGGCCGTTGCAGATCTGGATCGAGATCTCGATGTTCGGGCAGCGTTCCTTGAAGCTGCCGAGCGCGGGAATCAGCCAGGAGCTGGCGATGGTGGAGGTAGTGCTGATGACCAGCCGAGTCTGCCGGGGCTGTTTGAGCGCAGCGCCGGACCAGGCTTTTTCGATCACATCGAAGGTCCCGCTCAGTTCGTCGTACAGCGTGCGGCCGCTGGTGGTGAGCTGGATGCCCTTGGCGTCGCGCTCGAACAGGCGCTTGCCGATCTGTTCTTCAAGGCCCTTGATCTGCTGGCTGATGGCCGCCGGGGAGACGCACAGGTGGTCGGCCGCGCGTTTCATGCTGCCGACTTTGCACACCTCGACGAAGGTGCGAAGGGCTATCAAGGGGATCGCTCTGCTCATCGTGCATACTCCGCCCGAAGGGTACAGCCGCGTGAATCGAGGGTTTGAAGGCCTGCCTGAATCGCCATATCGCTGCTTCCAAAGCCTGCTTTATTCCATGACCGGACGGTGCCTTGCCGAAAAACGGGCATAGCCGTGCCCCGGCCGACGCTCGCCAGGACGAGCGCCTTTAACCTGTTGCTGTGGATAACTCGCGAATCAGCTGGTCGCGGGGGTGTCCTGCGCTTCGGGCGCTGGCTTGGGTTTGCTCTTGCTAAGCACGAACCACACCGCCAGGCAGATCAGCCCGCCGCCGTACAGGTGGCCGGCCGAGAGGGTTTCATTGAGGAACAGCACGCCCCAGAGCACGCCGAATGGCGGAATCAGGAAGGTCACGGTCAGCGAGCGAACCGGGCCGATGTCGGCGATCAGGCGGAAATAGAGAATGTACGCACAGGCCGTGCAGATGAAACCTACGGCCGCCAGCGACAGCCAGACCGTCGAATCACCCCAGCTGTCCGGCGGATTGACCGTGGTGGAGATGGCGAAGAACGGGGCCAGGAACAGCGTGGCGCCGATCTGGCTGCCGAACGCTACGAGTTTCGCGTCGAGGCCGCCTTGATCGGCGATCCACTGGCGGGTCAAAAAGCCCGCTGCGCCGTAGCAACTGGTGGCGACCAGACAGGCCAGCGCACCCAGCACCACGGTGTTGGTGAAGGTCATCGGGCCGGTGGTGGTCAGCAGGGTGATGCCCAGCAAGCCGATCAACACGCCGGCAATTTTCTTCGGTGTCAGCGAATCACTGAAGAACATCGAGCCAATCAGCACACCCATCAGCGGTGTGGTGGCGTTGAGGATGGCTGAATATCCGGCGGGCAACATCAGGGCCGCCATGCTGTACATCAAAAATGGAATGCCGGAGTTGATAACGCCCAGCACCATCGTCGCCTTGAGTTTGCCCTGGAAGTCATGTTGCGTCTTGAGTATGGCCAGAATCACCAATAAACCGATGGCGCCCAGTAATACCCGAAAGAACGCGGTGGGCAATGCGCCCAATACTGGCGCGGCCACGCGCATGAACAGGAAACTTGCTCCCCAGATCGCGGCAAGGAGAAGTAACCGGACATAATCAGATGGCCTCATGACACTTCCTTCCTGATGCAAAACATTGAAAGCGGCGGTGCGAAAACGTGTCGATTGACGCTCGCAGAGCCTCGGTGTGATGATTTGAGCAGTGTCGGAAGCTGTGCTCAAGCGAGCTTTTCTTAAGCACATTAGATTTTCTTAACTCAAGGATCTGCATGAAATTCCCGCCCCTGTACGCATTACTCTGCTTTGAAGCGACGGGGCGTCACGCGAGCATGAAAGGTGCGGCGGGCGAGCTGTTTGTCACGCCGGCGGCGATCAGCCAACAGATCGCCAAGCTGGAAAAAGCCGTTGGCGTCACGCTGTTCATCCGCAACACCAAACGCCTGGAATTGACCCCCGAGGGCAAGATCTACCTGCGCGCCGTGCGGCCTGCGCTCGGCCAGATCAGCGATGCGACCCAGCGGCTGATGAGCGACAACGGCCCCAATACCATTACCGTCAGTTGCACCAGTGGCTTTGCGATGCAGTGGCTATTGCCGCGGCTGCCGGATTTCCACGCCCAGTGCCCAGGCATCGAAGTGCTGATCAGTACCACCAATCGTCTGGTGGATTTGCTCGGCGATGGCGTCGATTTCGCGGTGCGCCACGGCCTGGGGCGCTATCCGGGGCTGGAAGTGGAAATGCTGATCAACGACCGCCTGCAGCCGGTCTGCAGCCCCGGTTTATTGCCGGACACGCGCTATTTGTCCTCGCCCATCGACCTTACGAATTACAACCTGTTGCACGATGAACACCGCGAAGACTGGGCGTTGTGGCTGCGCGCCGTGGGCATCGAAGACGGCGAAGCGGCGGTGCACCGCGGCTCGGTGTTCGTCGACTCCAACGGGGTGATCGAGGCCGCGCTGGCAGGCATGGGCATCGCGCTGGTGCGCCGTTCGCTGGTGCGCGAAGAGCTCGCGTCGGGGCGATTGGTGGTGCCGTTTCGCGCGGCGATCGACACGCCGATCGCCTATTACCTGGTGTATGACGAGACCGCCATCCTGCCCAAATCCAGCCGCCAGTTCCGCGACTGGCTGGTGTCGCAGGCGATCGCCAGCCAGCGTGAGTTCACCACGCGCTAAAGATGCGCTGCACTTCTCGTAGCAGCACGGCTTGCCGGCGGGATCGATGGGTCAGGCAACCATTTACAACTGATACACCGCTCCCGCCGGCAAGCCGTGCTGCTACGGGTTGTTGTTTATAGCGACAGTTAAGTCCTGCTTCATTCTCAAACGCTTATGTCGGAAAGCGCTTATAACAGCTTGATAAATTAAACAATTAAGCAAAGTTGAGTTAAGTCAGACTTAACTGGCGCTTGCGTATTTCTTGTTTGCTCCGTCCTGCGAATTTCTTCAGCTTATCTCCTTATTCAGCGGCGTTATTGCTCATTCCATGGCGCCAATAAAACAACGAGCAGCGATGCTGCGGGGTTAAGGAGAACTTCATGACTGACTTCCAAATCTTCCGTCCCATGGCCTGGGACAAACTGGTCCATGAATACGATCTGGACGGCTCCCGGCTGTTGCCCTGGGACGGTTATCCGACGCCCATCGGTGGCGGCTGGTGCGTCGTGCGCCCCCATACTAAATCGCTGTCCCACACCCAGATCGACCAAGAGTTCTTTATCGGCATCCAGGGGACGGCCAAGTTGGTGGTCGGGGATCAGACCTATCCCTTCACCATGGGCGACATCGCCGCCATCCCCAAACACACCGACCATTACGTGCTCAACGACAGCGACGAAGACTTCCACTTCTACGTGGTCTGGTGGGATCGCGATTCGGCCAATCGCTTCCTCGACGAAGATGCCCAGGAGGCGCTGGCGCTGAACGAGTTCGCCCTGCAGAAGGCGGCGATCCACGATGTCTCCGGGCAGAGGGCTTCGTAATGGGCAAACTCCTGGTCACCATCACCCCGCCCACTCCCAACGGCGACCTGCACATTGGCCACATGGCCGGCCCGTTTCTGGCCGCGGACATCTACACCCGCGCCCAGCGCCAGCGCGGCCATGACTGCACGTTGGTGTCGTACTCCGACGACTATCAGTCGTACATGCTGCGACGCGGCATCGAGCTCGATCGTGCGCCCCAGGAACTGGCGCTGGAGAACACCGACAAGATCAACGACACCCTGAAAAAGATGGGGATCGAAGTCGATTTCTGGATGCGGCCGTACCGCAACAACTACTTCAAGAAAGCCGTCGACGAGATGTACGAGCACGCCGTGAAGGCGGGTGCCATTTACAAGAAAGTCAGCCCCGAGCCGTACTGCGAACATTGCGACAAGTGGGGCTACGAAGCGTTTGGCCGGGGCAATTGCGATCACTGCGGCTCGGACTCCGATGCCAGCCAGTGCGAAGAATGCGCGCACACGCCCAATGCCTCGAAGATGAGCAACTTCCGCTGCAAGTTGTGCTCGGCGGCGATGATCTGGCGGCCGGTGGAGCGCGAGTTCCTGGCGCTGTCCAACTTCCGCTCTCACTTGAAAAGCAGCTTCGAACACGTGCCGCTGCGCCCGTTCATTCGCCGCTTCCTCAACGAAGAGTTCGAGCTCGGCCCGGTGGATTGGGGCATCACCCGGCCACACGACGGCGGGCTGGATCTCAAGCCCGATGGCAGCCGGCGCATTCATACCTGGGTGATGGGCTTGTCGGGGTATCTGGGTGCGTTCCGCGAGTACCTCAACGAGCATAAGCACGCGCCGTGGGAATACGACGAATACTGTCGCTCGGGCAAGGGCCGGCTGGTGCATTTCCTCGGTTACGACTGCGCGTTCAGCCACATGATGGTGTACCCGGCGCTGTTGCAGACCCTGCACGGCTATCGCATGCGCCAGACCTTCTACACCAACCAGTTCCTCACGCTTAACGGCAAAAACTTATCCACAAGCCGCAACTACGCCATCTGGGCGCGGGATCTGGTGGCCGACGCCTGCACCGATAGCGCGCGGTTCTATCTGGCGCTGATTGCGCCCGAGCAGGACACCGATGACTTCGATGTGGATAAGTTTGCCGCCTGGCGCAAGGAGATCTTCAGCGAAGTGTTGGTCAAGCTGGCCGCACAGGCCGAGCGCGAACGTATCGATGGCGACAACCTAAAGCTGGCATCGGCCGACGCCGCCGCGATCAAGATTCTGGTGGCGCGCTGGTTCGAGGTCACCTCGGTGGATCACTTCAGCATGAAGGGCCTGGCGGTGCTGCTGTCCGACGTCATCAACGCCGCCCGCGACCGGCAACTGCTGGGCAAGCGGATCCTGCCGTACATGGCCTTGATCGGGGCGATCGGCGCGCCAGTTTTCCCTGAACTGGCGAAGCAGATCCTGCGTTACTGCCGTTTCACCGAGAACGAGGTGTTTCACCAACTGGTGTACGTCAGCGCCGTCGAGTACGAGATCTGACCGGGGAGGCATGTGGATGAAAACCTCCTTCGATGTGATCGTGATCGGCGCCGGCGTGATGGGGGCTTCGATCGCCGCCGCGCTGGTCGAGAACGGCCTGGACGTGGCGCTGATCGAGAAAGGTATCGGCGGCGGCCAGGGCGCGACCCGGGACACCGGTGGCATCGTGCGCAGCCTGGAGCTTGATCCGCTGCTGCGCCCGCTGACTGGCCGTGGTGTGAATGATGCCCGCACCGGCATCGTTCACAGGCTGTTCGAAGCGGCCCTCAAGCGCACCGGCGTGGCCTATATCGCCAGCGCCGAAGTGTGCGGCAGGTATCTGGATGCGGTGGGCAGCGAGGGATCGCAGAACGTCGAGCTGCATGCCTCGGTGGAGGCGCTGGACAACGGTCGGTTCGCCGCCTTTTGCCCGGGCGAGTGCCTGTTGATCGAGCGCAACGCTGGCATGGTCGATGCGCGCATGGCGGTGGGCAGCCTGTGCCGCTATGTGCGGGAGAACGCCACTTTTCTCGATCAGCTGGCTGTGGATAACTGCCTGGAGCTGGACGGGGCCGTGCAGGTCAATGCCGGAAAACTGCGCCTTGAAGCCACTTGGGTGATCGATGCCTGTGGCGCCAGCAGCCCGCTGTCCAGGCCGCGCGGCGCCGTGCACGCGCGCACCATCCCGTTTACCCGTATCAGTTGCGATCTGGCGCCGAGCATGCCGGTAATCGCCCACAACCTGAACACCTATCTGCTGCCGCTGGGGCGCAATCTGATGCAGGTCGGCGGGCAGCGGCGCCATCGGGCCGCGCGGGTCGAGCAGCTCAATATGTCGCTGCTGGATAACGAGCAGGACGTGGTCGAGCGCATCGCCAGGCTCGGATACGACCCGCAACACAATTTGCCGGTGACCACCCGGATCGCCTGGGACGCCTACACCGAAGACGGCAGGCCGCTGATTGGCCGCGCCTCGCGCAACAGCCATCTTTACCTGGCGACAGGGTTCTGCGGCATCGGCTTCAAGATGGCGCCGAGCGTGGCCGAACTGCTGGCCTCGGAACTGGGCGGGCTGATGGCCGGCGTGCAGCTGGATGCCGGCCACCGTTCGATCATGGAAGCGTTCAGCCCTTCGCGTTTTGCCGAGGTGGCCTTGTCATGATGCGCCTGGGAATCTGCGCCGCGCTGGACGTCGGCACCACCTTGCACGCCCGCAGCTTCTTGCGCGGGGTTTATCTCTCCAGTCATCTGTTCGGCAACGTCAGCCGGGCCCGGCACCTGTATTTCGACGATGGCGCCAATGCCGCCGGTGGGCGTGCGGCTGCCGAGCGTTTCATCGAAGCGGGCGTGGACGCGGTGATCGGCCATTTCGCTTCCGAATCCGCAGCAGCCGTGGTGCAAACCTATGCACAGGCGCAGATTCCGCTGATCCTGCCGGCGTCCACCTGCGCGGCGCTGACCGAGGACGGCAGCACCACTTTCCGCATCTGCGCCTCTGATCGCGTCCTCGCCAAACGGCTGCTGCAGTTTGCCGAGAGCCAGGGCCTGTACAAGCTGGCGCTGTTTGCCGATCCCAGCCTGCATGGCCAGCGCCAGCTGCAGGAGCTGAAAGACGCTGCAGCAGACTTATCCACAATGCAGATCGTCCAGGACGCGTCAAACGCCGACGCGCTGGTGTTCTGTGGACGACTGAAAGCGAGTCATCAGTTCCTTGTGGAAAACCGCGCTGGCGGGTGTGGATTACCGCTGTTTTTCACCGATGACGCGGCCTCGAATGCGCTGGTCAGTGGCGTTGAGCAGGCCGGCACGGTGTATGTCGTGAGTTTTCCGGTGGCCAGCGATCTGCCCCAGGCACAGTCGGTGGACCTGACCTATCAACGCCTCTTCGGCGAGCAGGCCCCGGTCTATGCCATTGAAACGCTGGCGGCGTTTGCATTGGTCGACATGGCCGCAAACGGGCACCGCGGTCTGCTCAATGCGTTGCGTTTCGATCAGTTCGCCACGCCGGCAGGCCCTATCAGCTTCAGCAATGGGGAAAACGATCACGCCCGGGTTTCGTTGTGGGTCTTCGAGGGCGAGCGCCTTCATGAACGACGGCTGTTGAGTTGAATCGGGCCGTCAGTCGCCCGCCAAGTCTTTGAACCTTTTCAGGAAGAACCATCATGAATCAGTTTGAAAACGAGGGATTGCGCCAGGAACTGGACGTCGTGTCGGTCGGTTTCGGGCCTGCCGGTATCGCATTGGCCTGCGCGCTGGAGGATGAAGCCGAAGACAACGGTAAAAAGCCTTTCGCCAATGTGCGGTTCTTCGAAAAGGGCCGCGATTCGACCTGGCATGGCGCGTTTCTGCTGGCCGGCACCGACATCAACCACCACGTGTTCCGCGACCTGGTGACCCCGCGCAACCCGCGCAGCCGTTTCTCTTTCGCCATGTATCTGAAAGAGAAGGGCCGCCTGTACAAGTTCGGCCTGTTGGGGCGTCCTGCAAGCCGTGTGGAATGGTCCGACTACATCGGTTGGGTTGCCGCACAGCTTAGGGACTACGTGGCCTACGACGAGGGCGTCCTGGATGTGCTGCCGGTGGCGGAAAAAGGCATCTTGAAAGCGGTCGATGTCGTCACGGCGCAAGGAACTTATCGCACCAGACGCCTGGTGCTTTCCCACGGCAGCCTGCCACGAATCCCCGAAGCCTTCAGCGCTCATCTGGGTGGCCGGGTGTTTCACACCTCGCAGTACCTGAAAAACATTCATCTGGGCGGCGGCCCTATCGCCCAGCGCTGGCTGGTATTGGGTTCCGGGCAAAGCGCAGGTGAGGCGGTGGCACATCTGCTGGGGGCGGCGCCGACCACGCAAGTGCACTCGGTGCATCGCGGCGTCGGTTTCCGGGTCGGCCAGTTGGGGCAGTTTCCCAACATGGCGTTCCTGCCCGAGCAGGTGGACTACTTCCATCAGCTGGAACCTGCTCGGCGCAGCAAGGTGTTCGATGAGATTCGCTCGACCAACTACGCAGGCATCGACGCCGATGAGAGTCAGGCGTTGTACTCCTTCATGTACGAAGGCGAGGTCAGCGGCCATCAGCGCCTGAACCTGCACACCTGGTCGCACGTCGTGTCTGTGGAAAAGGTCGGCGATGCCTATTCGGTGGTGCTGCGCGACAGCAACACCGGCCTGGAAAGCACGCTGTATGTCGATGGCATCGTGCTGGGCACTGGCTACGAGCAACTGGCCGTGCCGCCATTGCTGACGCTGCTGCAACCCTGGCTGCTGCGCGATGAGGACGGCAGCCTGGCGGTGGATCGCCAGTACCGGGTCAGCCTGCAAAACAGCGAAGGCGTGCAGATTCTGGCCAACGGCACCTCGGAGAAGACCCACGGCATCAGCGATGCGCAGTCGTTTTCCATGGTCGCGTTGCGCGCCCAGCAACTGACCGAAGCGTTGCTGGCGACCCAGCCACGGCAACTGGCGCCTGTCGTCGCTCACCCCCGCATGCCCAAACCCGCTCGCGCCGAGGCCCGCCCATGAATTTCATCTCCCACATCGTCGGCGATTCGAACTTCGTCCGCCTCAAGGGGCTGGGCTTCGAGAACCTGCATCTGAAGCTGGAGTCGTGCAATCCGGCGGGCTCGATCAAGATGAAAACCGCCATCGGCCTGATCGACTCCTACGCCGAGCGCCGACTTATCCACAAGGACACCGTGCTGATCGAGTCGTCATCCGGCAACCTGGGCGTGGCGCTGGCGATGATCTGCGCCGAGCGGGGGTACAAGTTCTGCTGCGTGGTCGACCCGAACACCAACCTGCACAACATCAAGATGATGGAAGCCTTCGGCGCGCAGATCGTGATCGTCACCGAGCGTGACGACAACGATGGTTATCTGGGGACGCGGATTCGCTACATCCGCGACACCGTGAGCCGCGACCCGCGCTACCTGTGGCTCAATCAGTACAGCAACCCGGCCAACGCCAGGACCCACGAGCAGACCACGGCGCGGTCGATTCATATCGCCTTTCCGGCGCTGGACTACCTGGTGGTGGGCGCCGGGACTACAGGCACTTTGATGGGCTGTGTGCAGTATTTCCGCAAGCATTCGCCGCGCACCAAGATCATCGCCGTCGACAGTGCAGGCTCCGTGACCTTTGGCCAGGCGCCAGGCAAACGCTTCATTCCGGGGCTGGGATCGAGCCAGATGCCGCCGATCTTCCGCGCCAATCATTTGCACAAGCAGCAGGTGGTCGATGAGCGCGCCACGGTTGCGATGTGCCGCTGGCTGGCCAAGTCCAACGGCGTGCTGGCGGGGGGCTCGACCGGCACAGTGGTGGCCGGGCTAGCCGCACCTTGTGCGCAGATTCCCAAGGATGCCGTGGTGGTCGCGATCTCCCCGGATGCCGGCGAGCGCTACCTGGAAACCCTCTACAACGACGAGTGGGTGATGCAGAAATTCGGCCGCGCCGAGCTGGTGGCGCTGAGCTCACAGCCCATCAGCCGCTACCTGAAAAACCATGTGCACACGTTTGAAGGGGAGACGGCCCATGTCTGATTTTCATGTCATCCCCGGGGCGGTGATCAAAGACATCCTCGAGGATCAGGCGCACACCATGGTTGCCCGCGTCGAGCAGGTGTATCTGCAGCATCACGACGGCCAGACCCTCAACCCCGACAGCTACTTCCTGCGTTTTCCACAGCAACCGGCCAACCGCATCATTGCCTTGCCGGCATCGCTGGAAGGCGATGACGCCGTTGCCGGGATCAAGTGGATTTCCAGCTTCCCCGGCAACGTCGCGCAACAGAAACCGCGGGCGTCGGCCGTGGTCATCCTCAACCATCGCGACACGGGCTATCCCTACGCCTGCCTTGAGGGCGCGCAGATCAGCGCTGTCAGAACTGCGGCGTCGGCGGTATCAGGCGCGTACTGGCTCAATGGTCAGTCGCGCAAGGCTGCGGATGTAGGATTCATCGGCGCCGGGGTCATTGCACGCAACATTGCGCGGATGCTGGCGGTGGAAGGCTGGGACATCGGCCAGGCCGTCGTGCACGATTTCGATGAAGGCTCGACCCAGGCGCTGACCAGTTACATCGAGCAGATCGACTTATGCACAGCCCGCTCGGGTTCGCTGGATGAGGCGCTGAGCGCTGATCTGGTGATCTTCGCCACCACCGCAGGCGAGCCTTACGTGACGCCGCCGATGAGTTTCCGCGCAGGTCAGGTGGTGCTGAACATCTCCCTGCGGGACATCGCACCGCAGTTGCTGCTTGAGGCCAACAACTTGTGCGACGACGTCGAGCACTGCATGAAGGCCAACACTTCGCCGCATCTGGCCGAGCAACTGACCGGCAACCGCGAGTTCATGAACGGCACGCTGGCGGGACTGATCCGGGGTGAGGTCAAGCTCAGTCCGGGTAAACCGTCGATCTTCTCGCCGTTCGGCCTGGGCGTGCTGGACCTGGCCTTGAGCAAGTTCATCGTCGACACCGCACTCGCCGAGTCGCGAGCGGTGGCCATCGATTCGTTCTTCGGAGAAACCCTCAGATGGAACTGACCACTGCGCTGCGTCTGGATAAGTTGTTTGCCGAAAAAACGCCTGTGGATAAATCAGGTGACGCACCTGCCATCAGAATCGGCATCGTCGGCTGTGGATCACGGGGGCTGACTGTGCTGGAGCGGCTGGGTGCGCTGGCGGGGCAAACAGAACGCCGCGTCGAGATCAGCGTGTTCGATCCGCATGCGCCGGGGCCCGGGCTGCATTCGGTGGAGCAACCTGAATACCTGATGCTCAACACCGTGGCGTCGCAGATTTCCATGTTCCCGGATCAGGCCGCCCTCGGCGGTTTCAGCGGGCGACCGGGGCCGAACTTCTATGAGTGGTGCCTGCGCTTCAAGCCTGAACGCCGCGTGCAGCCCAATGAATTCCTGCCCCGGCCTTGGCTGGGCGAGTATCTGGCCTGGACCTATGACGAGGTCATCAAAAGCCTGCCGGAACAGGTTCGCGTAACCCACATTGCCCAGGCTGTGGATAACATCGCGTCGACCGATTGGGGCGGGTTTGTCTTGTCCACAGCGAGTGGTCAGCGCCATGGGGTCGACTGGTTGCTGATCACTGTCGGGCATGCTCAAGGCGTATCCAATCCTGCCGTAACGACGCGCGGCACCCAGCGACTTCAAGCTTATCCACAGCCGTTTACGCTGCAGGGCATTTCATCCACAGATCGCGTGGGTATTGAAGGCTTGGGCCTTTCGGCAATGGACGCCGTTGCCGGGTTGACCGTGGGGCGAGGTGGGCGTTTCGTGCAGGAGTCAGACGGCTTGGTGTATCAGCGCTCGGGCGCCGAGCCGCAAATTTTCATGTACTCGCGCTCCGGCTTGCCCTATCGCACCCGGCCGGATATCACCCCGCACCGGATGGGTGGTTCGGCGCTGATCTTCACCCTGTCGGCAGTGGCTGATCTGCGTGCTGAAAACCCCGGCGGCATCGATTTCGAAGCTCAGGTCCTGCCGCTGATCAAGGCCGAAATGTACGCCGAGTACTTCGGCATGATCGCCGGGCTGGCAGGGGAGTCGGCACTGAAGATCAAGTCGGAAGTGGCCACCGCGTTTCTCCTCGGTGAACTGGCGAACAAGGCCATCGAACTCGCCCAGCGCTTCGCCGCGCCAGTGCTGGAAGAAAGTCTGTTCAACCCCCGTGCGCTGCGTCCGCCTGTGGAAAGTTATTCACAGTGGATGCGCAGCTTCATCGAAGCGGATCTGCAGCAAAGCCAGGCCGATCTTGACCACAGCCCGCTCAAGGCCGCGGCGGAAGTGTGGAGAAGCTGCCGTGAACAACTGCGCCGGGTTGTGGATAACAAAGGGCTGACCGCGCCATCCCATTCAGTGTTCTTCAGCGAGTACGCGCCGCTGGTCAACCGCCTGGTCGCAGGACCGCAGAAAGAGCGCCACCAGGAGTTGCTGGCGCTGGAAGCGGCGGGCGTTCTGCGCTGGGTGCATGGTTCGCGCGTCAGGCAGGAGGCGGAGGTTGTTTCGATCGTCGAAGACGAGGGTCGTATCGATCTTGATGCCGTGATCGCCGCCCATGTCAGCGACAATCGCGACCAGGCTCAACCCCGGATTATTCGCCAGCTGCGCGCCAGCGGGATTATCCACAGCGTCGGCGATTCGGGATCAGGCGTGTTTGTGGACAGCCAAGGCAAGGCGCGACCCAATTTGTGGATAACCGGCCCCATCGTCGAAGGCGCGACCTATTACAACCATTATGTGCCGTCGTCCGGCAGTTATTCACGAGCCTTTGTGGACGCCGATAGGATCGCGCGGGAGATGTTGGGGATTCATGTCCCGATTCCCGTGTGACAAGTCTCCCGGTAGCCCTTGCTCCCACATTGATTGCGTAAACAATCCCGTAGCAGTCCGGCTTGCCGGCGACAGGGCCCTTGAGATCGCTGTCGCCGGCAAGCCGGACTGCTACGGGGGATCAGCGTGACGCTTGTTTCTGCGTTGGCAAATACCGCCCCCTGATCCGCTCCAGCTCCCCGCTGCTGCGCAATGTATCGATCGCGCGGTTGATGCGTGGCAGCCACCCGGCAAGCTGTGGCTGAAGCTTGAACACCAGTGGCGCTTCGCTGAGTTGGGCGCCCTGGCGGAACAGGCTGGGGTTCAGGTGGCTGCTGGCGACGAGGGCGTCGAAGATGTCGTCGACCATCGCGACAGCGTCGACGCGGCCGCTTTGCAGCAGCTTGAGCAGCGCATCGTCCTGGGACGTCTCAAGGCGGGCCAATTTGTGGCTGGCGAACGCCGGGTCCAGCGCCCAGTAGGTGTAGCCACGCACGGTGCCGATGGTGAGGTGGTCCATCTGCCTGATGCTCTGATGGGCGGCGGGGTGGTCGGCGAGAAAGTAGAGGTGTTCCTTGACTGTGGAGTAGGGCTTGGAGAACAGGTAATGGCGCTGTTCTTCAGGGCTGTTCCAGATCAGCGCATCGGCGTAGTTGATGTCGATCTCGCCCTTTTGCAGCATCGATTGCAGGCGATTGACCGGGTAGGTGACGAAGGTGACTTCCAGCCCGGCCACTTCGGCGATCCGCCGGGCGATGTCGACCGAGATACCTTGCAGATGGCCGTTGTCGTCTTCGAAGGCGTAGGGTCTCCATTGTGCCCCGCCTGCCACGTACGGGTCGGCCAGCACAGGCAGTGCAAGCAGGCACAGCAGCCACCCGTTGATCAGTCCGCGTCGCAACCCCATACATTCCCTCGTTCCGGGTGCATCCAAAAAAGAGCTCAAGACTATCAGCCGGAAATGTCCGGTATATGTCGTAATGCCACTATTTACGAATTGTCTGACAAAAATACCAAAAAAATCCCGCGCGGGTAGATCCCGGCGGGATTTTGTCTGGCGAAGCGGTCAGGCGCCCGGGCTGAGGCGCAAGATCTTCGGAAACTCGGTCAGGGTTACGGGCGCGCTGCAGGTATCCCCCGAGCAGCTCCAGTGCTGGCTGCTGTTCTGCATGCCCTTGTCTGGCATCTGTGTATCCAGCACCCGCAGCGGGGCGTTGTTCATGGCGCTGGCGCTGATCCGGTCGTCTCGCGTGCGGCCCGTGGCCCAGGCCACCAGAATGCGCTCGCGTCCGTCGCTGAACGCCAGCTTATAGACGTTATCGGCCTGCAGGCTGTGGCTGGCGTCGTAAGTGAAATCCCGCAAATAGGGGCTGATCGCCTTGAGGGTCGAGTACGCCGGTTTGGCACTCAGGTCGACGTTGAGCAGGCCGAAATGATGTTCCTGATCGTCGCGCACCTTGCCGTCGTTGATCAGGTCGTACCACCACATGCCCTTGATATTGGGCACCGTGCGCGCCAGAAAATAGGCTCGCGCCAGATAGGCCGACTGCTGCACCGGGGTGATGCCGCATTTGCCCTCGTGGCTGGGCCAGCTCATTTCGGTCAGGTACAGCGGAACGGACCGGCCGGCCTTGCTGCTGATGCTGTGATCGACACTGCGCATCCAGCCGATCCAGCTTTCCGGCGTGTTGCGGTCGCGGCTCTCGCAATGGACGTAGGGGTGTAACGAAATGCCGTCGGCGTACTTGAGCACGCCTGCCGCCAGCATCCGGTCAACGAAGCCGCCCTTGATCCCGGCCGAGGTGACCGCCCCGGCGAGGATTTTCGCCTGTGGATTGTTTTTGCGGATGATCGGCGCGGCATCCCGCACCAGGGCCACGTAATCGCTGCTCAGGCGTGGGTCTTTCGGGCCTTCGATATCCCACTCGTTCCAGACCTCGAAGTATTTCACCGGGTTACCCAATTGCCGGGAAATGTAGTCGACATAATTCAGGTAAGGGATTTTCACGGCGGGCGTGCGCGGCTTGGCATTGCCGTTGAACGAGGTGCCGTAGCCCAGGATCACCATGGGCGTCAGATCCAGCCCGCCGGCGGTGCTCAGCCAGGTCCGCCACTGCGGAATCACCTGCAACTGGTCGGGCGCAGGCTCGGCGGTCGACCAGAACGCATCATCGCGCACCGACGTGATGCCCGCCGCCCGCGCCAGCTCAAGGCTGCGCAGGGGCTGGGCCAGATTGTTCATCGAATGAGTGGCGACGCCGACGATGAATGGCTCGGCCACGGCCAGCCGGGCGGCGAACAGGCAGGACAGCAACCACAGGCCTTTGCGGCCAATACTGAATGAACTCATGGTCAGCTCAAGCCCGGCAAGCCTGTCCATTGCGCCCGCTCATGGGGCTTTGGGGCGGCGCTGTGTGCCCGTGATCTGGCTGACAGCGCATGCCCGATGGCCATGCCCAGAAACAAATTCGCGAGCGTCACTTCCAGGGTGTCTGTCGTCCAGCTGACGATGCAGATGCAAAAGCCGGTGGCAAGCATGGCGCGGCCGTAGCGGGTGTTGGCCTGGGCCAGGACGAAAAACAGCGGAATGTGCAGCGAGTAGAGGAACAGTCCGGCAAGGCCGAAGATCGCCCAGAGGTAGACCACGGTGCTGTCCGACACCATGAAGATATCGGCCCCGGCCACCGGGAACGCCGCCACGGCGCTGCCCACCAGGCCGAAACCGGCGCCGGTGTAGGCGCGGCCTTCATGGGTGAGTGCCCTGATCACGTTGGGCCAGGTGTTCACCAGGCGGTCGTAGATCGAGGAGAGCGAATCGCCGGTGGAAATCTTGTTGGGGTCGAAGTCGAACAGGATGGCCATGAAGGGCAGCGACATCCCCAGCAGCACGGCGAACACGATGTAGCCACGTGCCGTCCAGTGCAGGCGGGTGATCATCATCAGCCCTACCGCCCCGAGAAACGCCAGCACCGGCGCCTTGCTGGTGGTCAGGATGATCCCGCCAAGGCCGATGGCGCAGACCGCCAGCATCAGGGTTTTCGAGCGCAAGGTGGCCATCAGGTACAGGCTGAAAATCGCGATGATGATCGCCAGGGCGCTGGAGATCCGCGCGAATCCGGCAGGGCGGTCGATGTCTTCGGCGGCCCATGAGGTGTTGGCGGAGAGCTCGGTACCGCCGACGGTGTAGCTGTAGCCTTTCCAGGGCAGCGCGGTGTATTTATCCAGCGCCAGGCCCACCAGCGAAGCCATCAGCGCAAAGGCCACCGCCCACATGAACAGGCGCTTGTGGTGCGTGATCTGGTCGCCGCAGGCCAGGCCGAACAGCAGCGGACTGATGCCGTACAGGGCGAAGGCAAAGTTGTTCACGCTGGCCCCGCCCAGCATTGCCCAGCCCGCCGAGAGCAGCAGCACCAAAAAGCTCAGCCACACGGCCGGGCTGGCCTTGAAGCTGCGCAGCTCCAGAGCGAAAAACAACAGGCAGGCAACCTTGGGGCCGTACAACAGCACTGAAAGCCCGGCCTTGTCGAGGTAGAAGCGCAAGGCACCGGAAAACGTCTCGACCAGAATCAGGCTGATGGCGACCAGCACGATGGCCGTGGATTTGTCGAACGACAGGATCGAAGGCTTTTCGACGGGAATGGGTGAGGTCGACATCATGGATACAGCCCCTCGGGGGAGAACTGAAACGGGATGGGTCGGGGATATATCAGCCGCAGAGGCGGGGGCTGTCAATGAATTCGTCAAATATTCGGACAGAATTAATAGGGCGGTTTTTGCTTGATTTGTAACTTGTTGAATTTATTGATGGATGGAAATTTGACGCTGTTTATTTAGTCAAATGAAGATTCGAGAAGCAGCCTTCCTATGACTCACATTTGATACACCGCCAAAAGCATCTCGCCAGCACGGCGGTGCGTTCATAAGCCCACGATGCAGTTTGGGCAGTTCTCAAGCTGCGTCTGTGGCGGATGATGATCGAGGGTGTGAAGGGTGAGACCGCCAAAAAAGTCACCTCGATTTACACTTTTCAGAAACGCCCTACATACAACGTTTAATTAAAAAACAACAATCGCGCCCTCTTTTGTGGGGGCCAGCGCTACGCCAGGCAGACACTCGGCTGCTCCCCCCTTTAACTCATCAGATTGGGAAATCCAGCGGTAAACGCATGGATGGGGTTCGCATGTCGGCATTTTTCCTCGGGATGAGGTTTTGTTGGTTTATAGCGGTGGGAGCTTTGGGCCTGCTGAGCTTTGCAATGGCGGCTTCACCGGTGGTTCCCGGCGATCAGGATCTGATTCGCGATCGGCAAAATCGTTTGCTGGACGAACACAACCGGCGTCTTGAGGAGCTCAAGGACCTGCCCGGCAAAGTGGACCAACCCTTGGCGATCACACGCCCTGCAGACACCCAGTGCTTCCCGGTCACGACCATAGCGTTGCAAGGCGCCGACAGCATTTCTGCCCGTGAGCGGGACCGGCTGCTCAAGCCTTATGTTGGCCAATGCCTGGGCGTCTTGCAGTTGGACGCCTTGCTCAAGGACATCACTCATCACTACCTCGACACAGGTCGGGTCACCAGCCGTGGCTATCTGCCGAAGCAGGATATGTCCGGCGGGCATCTGATCGTATTGGTGGTTGAGGGCAAGCTGGAACGCTTGAAAGGTGCCCAGGGCAGCAACATAAGCGACCTCGAGCTGGCGATGGCCTTTCCGGGGAGCGTCGGCCAGCCGCTCAATCTGCGCAGCATTGAGCAGCTGTTGGACCAGTTGAATCGTCTACCGTCGAATCAGGCAAGAATGGAAATCGCCCCAGGGAGCCGGATTGGCGACAGTGAAGTCCGGGTACAGAACACGCCGCAAAAGCCTTGGCGTACTCGGCTGACTCGCGATAACGAGGGCCAGAAAACTACCGGTGAACAACAGTGGGCACTGGGATTGGAATGGGACAGCCCTACGGGTCTGGCTGATCAACTGGTGCTGCGAAGCGGGCATGACGCTATAAGCGATCACAAGAACACCTCGACCAACGGCATGCTCAGTTACAACCTGCCTTGGGGTTGGTGGAACTTGAGCTACAGCCACAGCCAAGGCAGGTACCGCTCGGTGGCACAGGGTGACGGCCATGACTTCAAGTTGCGCGGCGACAACCAGAGCCATCAGCTACAGCTGGACCGGGTCATCCATCGCGACAATGTCAGCAAGACTTCGGTCTACTCAGGCCTGTCTCACCTGCGCACCCATAACTACGTTGAAGGTAGCAAGCTTCCTACCAGCAGCAATCGCCTTAGCGAATGGCAACTGGGTATCAGCCATGGACGGCTGATCAAGAGCAGCTTTCTCAACATCGATCTTGGCGTACAGAACGGCATCGGTGCCTTTGGGGCCCAGCGCGACAATCAGCATCGCCTGCCCCAAGGCACTCTCAGCGCCACGCCCCGTTACCGCAAGTACACCGCCACCGCCAGCTACTTGCAGCCGTTCACCCTCTTTGGCGAGTCGTTCGCCTTCACCAGCCTGCTCACCGGGCAACGCAGTGAAGACGTGCTGTTCGCGCCCCAGCGCATCAGCCTGGGCGGCCTGTCATCGGTACGCGGATTCAAGGAGCAGCAACTGGCAGGCGACAGCGGGGGTTACTGGCGCAACGACCTGCGCCTGACTCGCGCAATGACGCTGGGCTGGCTGCGCCCAGTGATTGCTGAGTACGGCGTGGGCCTGGGGTATGACCAGGGCGCCATTCGCCAGGACCGAAACAACCACGACGCCCACGGCAGGGTATCCGGCACCTCGGTGGAGTTGTTCGCTCGTGGCAAACACGTCAGCACCAGCGTGACGTGGTCACGATCCTTGAAGCGACCGGCATTACTCGCAGAGCGCGAAACGCCCGTCTATTTCCGAATGGATTTTTTCCTCTAACCAAGCCCTGCGTTGCATCGAGAACATTAAATGGACGTTCATCACCATGCCTTCCTGGCTCGCCAGCCCTCGGCTGCTCTAAAACCTCGTGGCGATTCTTGGGGGGTGCCAAAGCGCGGCCTGGCGCTGATTCTTGCCAATGCGATGTTCTGGCAGCCGTTGCTGGTTCAAGCCAGTGCCATTGAGGTCAGCGCTCCCGGTACAACGGTCGGTCAGGCGGGCAATGGTGTGCCGGTGGTGAACATCGCCACGCCCAATGGCAGTGGTTTGTCCCACAACCAGTTCAGGGACTACAACGTCGGCGCCAACGGCCTGATTCTCAACAACGCCACTAGCCGCACCCAACCCACCCAACTGGGCGGGATCATTCTGGGTAACCCGAACCTCAAAGGCGGTGCCGCCAGCATCATCCTCAACGAAATCACCGGCGGCAGCCCAAGCCAGTTGCGCGGTTACACCGAAGTGGCGGGCCAGTCGGCGAAAGTGATTGTCGCCAATCCCTACGGTATCAGCTGCAACGGCTGCGGTTTCATCAACACCCCTCACGTCACCCTGACCACCGGCAGACCCATGGTCCACAACGGCCATCTGGATCGTTACCAGGTCGACGGCGGCGCTGTAACCATCGACGGCCATGGCCTGAATGCCGACAACATCGACCGCTTCGAAATCATCACCCGCTCGGCAAGGATCAACGCGCAGATCAATGCTCGAAACCTGACGTTGATCACCGGTCGCAATGACGTCGATGCCCAGACCCTGAATGCGGTCGCACGCGCCGATGACGGCAGCGCTCGACCGACGCTGGCGATCGATTCAAGTGCCCTGGGAGGCATGTACGCCGGAGCGATCAAGCTGGTCGGCACCGAGGCAGGTGTTGGCGTGAAACTGGACGGCATGCTGATGGCCAGCGGGGGCGATATCCAGCTCGATACCCGTGGGCGGTTGAGCCTGGCGCAGGTCAGGGCCACAGGTGCAGTCAACGTCAAAGCGGCGAGTCTGGATGCTCAAGCGGTGGTCTATGCCGGAACGACAATGGATATGCAGGTCCGCGATGACCTGAACAATAACCAAAGGCTTGCCGCCCGTGATCACATCAAGCTGTCCAGCGGCGGACGATTGACCAACAGCGGGGCGATTGAAGCGGGTGTCAATGCCGATGACACCCTCAATGGTGCGGGTGACATCAACCTGGTCGCCCACACCCTGAGCAATACCAATAACGGCATCATCGCCAGCCGCACGCTGACGGCTAGTGCCCAGGCCCTGAACAATCAGGGTGGCACCTTGGCTGTCCAACAGCACGCTAGCGTTACGGCCGCAACGCTGGACAATCAAAACAACGGACGGATCCACAGTTCCGGCAGTTTGAACATCAACGCGGGCCAACTGCGCAACGCCCAGGGTGGGTCGGTTTCAGCCAACGGTGCGCTGCAGGTGGTCAGCGACAGTCTGGACAACAAGGGCGGGCAGCTCACCAGCCGTGGCAATGCCCGGCTGAATATCAATGGTGCACTCGATAACCGGCAGCACGGGCTGATCAGCGCGAATGAGGGGCTGACCATCACTGCGGCCGGCCCCGTACACAACAGCGATAACGGCTCTATCCATAGCCAGAATGGTGAACTCAAGCTCAAGGCGGCTCACCTGAATAACGCCAGGGGGAAGATCCAGGGCCAGAGCGGGGTGAGTCTGGACCTGGGCGGCAGCCTCGATAACCAGAGCGGCTCAGTCATTGCCCAGACAGGTCATGTCGACCTCAAGGCCGTCAGTATCGACAATCGAGGCGGCACTTTGGCCAGCCTCAAGGGCGCGCTGAAAGCACAGACCCGCGGTGGCTGGCTGCGCAACGACGCTGACCTGAACAACAGCGGGCAGGCAGGCACTATCGAGGCGCACGGCCTTGATCTGCTCAGCGCACGCATCAACAACAATGGCGGTCGGATTTCGGCCCTGACCGGTGACGCCACCGTCGCCACTGAGGCCTTCGACAATCGCGATGGAAGTCTTCACGCCAAGGGCACCGCCAAGGTTACCGGAGGCAGTTTCGATAACAGTGGTCAGGTCCGTGGCCAAATCGCGGGCGGGCAGGTTGACCTCAACCTCAGCGGGGCCCTGAACAATCACAAGGGCGTTATCGAAAGCGGCAGCGCGTTAAACCTCAATGCTGCGAGTGTGAATAATCAGCAAGGCCAACTGCGGGCGGTGGGTGCCGACGGCACAACCGTGGTCGAGGTCAGCGGGCTTTTCGACAACCGCAGCGGCGCGCTGGAGGTGGCCAACACTGATTTGAATTTCCGGGCCGGCAGCTTCCAGAACGCCGATGGCCAGCTGCTGCATGTGGGAACGGGCAACCTTGGCATTGCCATGGCGAACCTCAACAGTGCAGGCGGCAACCTGGTGACCCAGGGTGGTTTGACTGTTGATCAGCACAACTGGACCAACTCTAGCGTTATCCAGGCCGCCAGGCTGAACGTCAACGTCAATACCCTGGATCAAACGGCAGGCGGCCAGCTCCTGGCTTCGGAGCGTTTCACAGGCCGGGGTCACGACTGGACCACCTATGGCCTGATCGCCAGCGATGGCCGCCTTGACCTCAATCTCAGTGGCAAGCTGCACAGTACAGGTCGTACTACAAGCCAGGGTGAGATGAACCTTGCGGCTGGCGAGCTGATGCTGGCGCCGTCCGCGAGTATCGCCAGCGGCGGGAATGCCACGGTGAATGTAGCGGGCATGCTCAGCAACCAGGGGCAGATAACGTCTGCAGGTGATCTAGCTGTCGCGGCGTCCCGCGTAGATAACGCCGCCACGCTGGGCAGCGCGCAAAACCTCACGGTCCACACCGGCTCTTTGCTCAATGACCACGCCCTGATCTTCAGTGGCGGTGACATGAGCCTGCAAGTCGACAGCCTTCACAACCGCTACGCCGACATCTACAGCGCAGGCCGTCTGACCATTGACCGCGATGGTCGGGGCGCGTTGGCCAGCAGCATCCTCAACCAGTCTTCGAGTATCCAAAGCGACGGCGATTTGAGCCTGGCCGCCGATTCGATCCAGAACGTACGCGCTGTCCTGGACGTTAAGGATGACGGTGTCTACACCGCAAAAATTACCGAATTGCCCTGCACCAGACGCTACGTCGGTGACTGCAAGGGCAAAAACCGAAACGGCCTCTTCGAAGTCGTGCAACGCAGCAGGCTGGAGGTGGCCCCGGGTGCCAGTGCTGCCTCGGATATCAGCACGGGGGGCGATCTCTACATTCGAGGAGGTCAGTTTCTCAACAGCAGCAGTACCGTCGGCGCTGCCGGCAACCTGACTGCCCACGTCGACAGTTTCATCAATCAAGGCGTCGAGACAGGCGAGCGAGAGGACAGCCGCACCTACGTCAGTGCGCGTCACAAGTTGGGTGGGCATCGGGCCTCGGCCGCAAAATTCACCGACAAATACTGGGTTGAGGGCAAAGGTTTCAATGAGTCCAATACCGGTGGCTTGCTGCCTGCCCTGGCTCTCTACCTGACCAAGGTAGAACGCGAAGTCGCAAGCCTGCACAAGACCACTCAAGTGTCGACTGGCGACCAGCGCTATGCAGGCGTCATACAGGCCGGTGGCGCAGTCAGCATCACGGCAGCCAACGATATCGATAACTCGGTTGTTCGCCCCGGCTATATCTATGTTGGCAGCGGGGCGAAAAACACTGCGGCATTGGGCGCTGGCAGCTCAGGCCGCGAATACGCCACGCGCATATCGATTAACCAGCAGCTACCTCCTGAACTGGCCCAGCAGCAGGTCAATCCATTGAGCCTGCCGGGTTTCAGCCTGCCCAAGGGGAACAATGGACTGTTCCGTTTTAGACACAATCCAGCGACTGACTCGATAGCCGATGGTGCAGATTTTGGATTATCCCCTGGCTGGTCAGTGACTCGCGTTAAAGGGCTGCCTTCCACCAGCGTCCCTTCGAGTCGCCACAATTACCTGATCGAGACCCACCCGGCCCTCACCAATCTCAAGCAATTCATGGGCTCTGACTACCTGCTGTCCAAACTGGGCTACAACCCCGACGACAGCGTGAAGCGCCTGGGCGATGGCTTCTATGAGCAGCGTCTGATCCAGCGAGCGGTGGTGGCCCGCACCGGGCAGCGTTTCCTCGCAGGGCAAAACACCGACGAAAAAATGTTCAAGCACCTGATGGACAACGCCATCAGTAGCAAGCAGCAACTCAACCTGGCGGTGGGAGTCAGTTTGACTTCCGAGCAAGTCGCGGCGCTGACTCACGACATCGTCTGGCTCGAAAAAAGCGAAATCAACGGCGAGTCGCTATTAGTGCCGGTGCTGTATCTGGCGCACGCCAAAAAACGCCTGGCGCCCAATGGCGCGTTGATTGCCAGCAACGATATCAACCTGCTCGCCGGGCAGGACCTGAAGAATGTGGGAACGCTGCGCGCGGACAGCAACCTGTCTGCGCACGCCGAGAAAAATGCGAGCAACAGCGGGCTGATCGAGAGCGGCAACCGACTGAATCTGCAGGCGGGCAACCACCTCGCGAACAAAGCGGGCGGCATCATCGCCGGGCAAAACGTCAGTGTTAAAGCGCGTCTTGGCGATGTGCTCAACGAGCGTACCGTGACCCACCATCAAAGCAGTGGCGGTCAACGTTCCGAAGAGCGCGGCTTTGCAGACACCGCCGCACGGATAGAAGCCGCGAACCAGTTGAGCGTGTATGCCGGGCGCGACGTCCACAACGTCGGCGGTCTCATGCAAAGCGGGGATGGCACACGCATCAAGGCTGGGCGCGACGTCAATGTCGTCTCCGCCGAGCAGACCAGCAGCGATGCCGTCGAGCTGCATCATCGCGCTCAAAGCACCCACCAACACGGCTCCGGTATTGCAACTGGCGGCGACCTGAATATCCGCTCGGGCCGGGACGTAAACCTGATTGCCAGCCGGATCGATGCCGGGCGAGACGTAGCAATCACCGCAGCCCAGAACCTCACCTTGTCCTCGGCGGCGGATGAACAGCATTCGTACGGCAAGACCAAAAAGGGCACCCGTCAGGAAGACCACACAAGCCAGGTTTCCTCGGTGGTGAAAGCCGGTGGTGATGTGAAGCTCGGCGCCGGGCATGACCTGACGTTAGTGGCCAGCACTGTCAGTGCGGGTAACGAAGCCTATTTGGTGGCAGGTCATGACCTCGCGCTCAAGTCCGCTGAAAACCACGACTACCGCTTCTCCAGCAAGACCAAAAAAAGCTCCTCGGGCAGCACGTTCCGCCTCGATGAAAGCGACCGGGTCACCAACATCGGCAGCCTGATCCATTCAGGTGGCGACAGCGTATTGACCGCGGGCGAGAACCTGTTGCTGGCGGGCAGTGTAGTCGCGGCCGACGAAGGGGCTGCGACGTTAAATGCGGGCAAGGACGTTCAGATCCTCGCGGTGAGCGACTCCGAAAGCGCACGCAGTGAACGAAAAAACAGCAAGAGCAGTTGGGGCGGCTTCAAGTCGAGCAAGGTGCATGGTCAGGTCGACGAAAAGCGTACCGTAGCCGTTGGCAGCATGGTGTCCGGCGAGACGATCAATATCGCGGCTGGGCAGGACGTACGCGTGACAGGTTCGGCGCTGGTCAGCACCGCAGACCTGGCCGTTGAAGCGGGTCGTGACCTGACCATCGACGCTGCGCAGAACACGTTTTCGCGCACAGACATGCGCAAGGAAAAGAGCCGCGACCTGACCGGCATGTTGACCGCCAACAACCTGGGTCTGGATGACCTCACAGGCAATCACCACTTATCGATCAGCAGCCGCAAACATAACGGCACCGCTCAGGAAATGACCCTCACCGGCAGCACGGTCGGCGCAAGCGCAGGCAATGTGACGCTGACCGCCGGACGTGAGCTCAGTGTCACGGCCAGCGATCTCGTTAGCACCCGGGACATGACGCTCAGCGGCTCCAGCGTGACCCTCGCAGCGGGCCTTGAAACTGCAAGCCAGAGCACCGTCGATACTTACAAGAGCCTCTCTGTCGGGCGCGTCATCGGCGGAGCGGTTGTTGATACCGCCAAAAGCATTCGAGCCGGCGTGGAGGCCGCCGAAAACGCTGAGGACCCGCGGCTTGCGGCGGTGAAGATGGCTCAGGTCGCGCTCAATGCCTACAAATTGGGCGGCCAGACAAGCGACGCCCTGGATCAAAGCGGCGGGTTCAAAGACAAGCAAGGTGGCACTGCCAGCAACGGTTCACTGATCAAAATCGGCACCGAACTGGGCAAAACCAACAGTACGCGCACCAGCGAATATCGTAGCGAGACGGCCAAGCAAAGCACCCTCAGTGCCGGTTCCGGTCTTTCGATTGTCGCCACCGGTGCCGCCCCGAACACCCTCGGCAATATCCACGTCATCGGCAGCAAGCTGACCGCCGCGAACGCGACATTGGTGGCCAAAAACGATATCACCCTGGAAAGCGCGCAGAGCACGACCGAGCGCAAAAACGACAGCAAGAACGATAAAACCAGCATCGGCGCCAGCTTCAATATCGGCTCGCAAAATGGTTTCACCCTCGACCTCGGTGCGCAGATTGCCAAGGGCATGGGTTCGGGCAGCTCGGTCACACAGGTCAACAGCACGCTGGACTCCGGCGCGCTGGTCTTGAAAAGCGGGCGGGACACTACTCTGGCCGGAGCCCAGGTCCGGGCCGACAGCATCAACGCCCACGTCGGCGGCAATCTCAACATCGCTTCGCGCCAAGACACCGACACCCAAAGAAGCAAACAGGGCAGCGCCGGTGCCGGTGCCAGTATCTGCGTGCCGCCGTTCTGTTATGGCGCGACTGTGGCAGCGTCCGGCAGCGTGTCTACCGGCAACATGAACAGCGACTTCAAAGCCGTCACCGAGCAAACGGGATTCTTCGCAGGGCAGGGTGGTTACGCCATCGATGTCGGCAAGAACACCACACTCCATGGCGCGGTCATTGCCAGCGAAGCCAGCGCTGACAAGAACCTGCTCACGACCGATCGCCTGTTCACCAGCGACATCAAGAACGTCAGCAAGATCAAAAGCAGCTCGGCCAGCGCAAGTATTTCCAGCGATGGCAACAGCATCGGCATGGGTAAGCCGATGGGCCTGGTACTGAGTGATGCCGAGAGCAGCAAAACCCGCGCTGCGATCAGCGAAGGCACCATCGTGGTACGCAGCCCCGAAGGCGCCAGCGATCTGGTCGGGCTCAATCGCGACACGGCCAACGCCAACGAGCAGCTCGACAAGCCGGATGAAAAGGCCATGCGCGAACGCATCGACCTGATCAACAGCACGGCGGAGCTGGCTACCAGTGTCGCTGGCGTCATAGGCGACCTGAAACAAAAGGAATCCGAGGACCCCGACAGCGACACCGCAGCGGCCGCGCGCCTGAAGCTACGACAACAGGGTATTCACGATCCGACGCCTGAACAGGTGACGGCACAGGTCCAGCGCGATTACGGGCCGGGCAGCAGTTTCCAGCGCACAACGCACACCGTCACCGCCGTCTTGCAGGGCATTGCCGGTGCAAACCCCGGCGCAGTTATCGCCAGCGCCGCCGCGCCATTCCTCGCCCAAAGGGTGAAGGAACTCACGGCGGGCGACGACGCAGCCAACCTCATGGCCCACGCCGTACTGGGAGCTGTACTGGCCGAGGCGGGTGGTAACTCTGCACTCGTCGGAGCAGGTGGAGCGCTCGCAGCAGAAGCCACTGCCAGCCTGATTCGAGCGCGGCTATATGGCAACGTCAGCAATGCCGAGCTGACAGTCGAGCAAAAGCAAACCATCTCGGCCTTGTCGACACTGGCGGCGGGCCTCGCCGGTTCTGCCGTAGGCAAGGATGCACTGAGCGCCGTGGCGGCAGCGCAGGTCGGAAAGAACGCGGTTGAAAACAACCAGCTGTCCATCCTTGAGCCCACGATCCTCAAAAACAAACAACGCGAGCTCGCCGCAACCTGCACGGGAGTGGCGTCTACCGAGTGTCAGACCCTTCGCAACGACATCAACCAACTGCTGACCAAAGCCAGCAGCACGCTCAAGCAAGAAGTGCTGGGTGGAAGTGATTTCATCCAGGCGCAAGTCGTTGAAGTGAAACCCGGCCAAATCGTCCCGTGCGCGATTTCAGGCAACCAGTATTGCGTGGTGAGCAACCAGTCGGTGAAAACCGAACTGGGGCACGAGTGGCTGTTGACCCCGGCAACCCACGAGCAATCGCTCAAAGGCATCGCCGACCATCAAGCCCAGATTGAAACCGTCACCGCGATTCTGTCCGAAAAAGCCCGGGAGATGTTTGATGCGGGTTGTGGCGGCATGGGGCTGGTGGGTGTTGGCTGCCAGTTACACATGGCGGGCGGCGGCAAAAATCTGATCACCGGCGAAGTCGCGACGGGCGCTGAAAGGGCTTGGTGGCTGGCGCAGGGCGTGCTGAATAGCGCGGGGTTGGTGGGGGCAGTTTCCGGTGGTGTTAGGGCGAGTGGTGGGGGTAAGCTCGGAAAGGCAGATGAGGTGGTGGGTGAGGTTGTCTCCAGTGGTCCTAAAGTTGGGGGGCGGGGGCCAGTAATCAACCCGACACCCGCGCAGATTGCGACTGCTGATAAGTTAGGGGTTGATCCTCGGTGGGTGAAGTCTGACGGAAATCCTGATTGGCCAACAAA
Organism: Pseudomonas sp. 2; assembly: GCF_056627435.1. NCBI lineage: Bacteria > Pseudomonadati > Pseudomonadota > Gammaproteobacteria > Pseudomonadales > Pseudomonadaceae > Pseudomonas > Pseudomonas sp. 2. The sequence goes on along the minus strand of NZ_JBWXNG010000009.1, from coordinate 157,218 downwards.
AGCAAATAATGGTTTTGATGGAGGGTTCAATGGACCGCCTAAGATTACTGCGCTTCAGCCGGGCCATAAATTTGACAGGTATGGTGGCCGTTTTGACGAGAAAGGTAATTTCACTGATCGGGGTAAGTTTGTGGCTCCCGTAGACGTGCCATTTGACCATCGCGCTTTGCCTGACTCAAGTTTGAAATCACCGTATAGAAAATATGAAGTATTAAAGTCTATCCCAGAGGTGAGCTCTGGGAGCGCAGCTCCTTGGTTTGGAAAACCTGGCATGGGGACTCAGTATCAATTGCCTATGAGCATTGATGAACTGATAAAGGATGGTTTTATCCGGCCTATAGAGTAATCTGAGGGTAGTAGCGATGGATTTTGAACAGTTAGCCGAGTGTTTTTTCAAATACGCGCGTGATCAAGGGGATCCATATGAAAAATTTCCATTAGGAAGTGAGGTGGATGAGTTTGGCTCGCCATATATAGAAATCAATGATGCAGGAAAATATGCTATTGTTGCGAAAGATCGCGGTGAAGAATGCTTAAGAAAAGAAACAACTTCACCAGAAGAATTGGTGAAGTGGGTATATGAGCTTTTTAATCAAAGATAAGAAGCTCGAAAGTGTGGTGGCAGTAAAGTTGCTAGCCCTAAGGGCTGATGATTATCCTAAATCATTACTAATTATCTAGGTGGTATATTATGTGAGTGGCAGGCTGCTGAATCTTAAAGAAAGCCAGAGGGCTAAGCAATGAAGGAAACACTTTCTTCTATTTTTCAGAGAACACACGGTGCTCCGATTGAGTGTTCAGGGCGTTTTGTGTATCCGATTTTTAAAAAAAAAATAAAAGCAGGAAGAAGTATGTTTTTAGCGCGAAGACTTTATTTTTCCTCGCATCTAACATCGGGATTGCGTATAAAAGTACTGAAAGGTGAATTGGATGTTAACGCCCAGCGCCACTCCGAAGTTATTCTATGGTCTGATACAAGCCCAGAATCAGTCCTGTTTTCGATAGTGTCCAAACAAGATTGCGAATTAAAAATATGGAACGTTTGGCGGGTGAACGATATTGTGCAGGCTTGGATTGGAAATTCGGGGATTTTAGTTACGGAAGGAGAACGTTTTACGAAATTGGAGTGCAGTGGCGGTACTGAGTTGGTAGACTTTTCCACCTTGATTTTTCAGATAGAGCGCATTGACGAAAACGGGCTGTCTAATGTTGATTAGATGGTTTTCTATTTTTTTCGCTCCTACGAGTATGCAGTCGGAGCTAATTGCATAGTTTTTGAATCTTAATAAGTTCACTGCTCAATAATCTATGTTAGCCCAGATACAATTGTTTCTGGTCTTAATCGGCTACTTTTGATAGATGGTAAATGATGTGCTGGAAGATAGGTGCATTGAGTTCTTTCTGGACGCTTAGTCAGCACTACCGGATTGACGCTCGTTTAACTATTTCTAACGCAATATCCCACGGACACCTATAAAAGGAAGTTTTATGAAAACCAAGCTATTGCTGGCTGCCTCTATTGCACTGGCAGGATGCAGTTCCAACACGCGAGATTCCTCCGCGACCTTTCTTAGAGATGGAATCCAGCTCAAGCAAGACACCGTGGTCGCCAATGCTGATCAGGCCAAAGTCATCATGAAGTCAGCGGGTTTCACGCACCCTGTGAAGTTCTCGGTGCGGCGTAGTCAAGACGTTGATCGTCGTCCAGAAGTTTTGGGTAACGTGGTGGATTCTGGTCGCGGCAAAGTGTTCGGCTGGATTGCGAAAATGAGTGAAGTGACCCACAGCGCAGTGGTGAAGAATTTTCCGCAGTTGGAGTTAACAGCCAATCATGGAGAGGCGATCGAGATTGATGGATTTTCAAGTGTTCGTATCCGAAGGCCTATACGAACGGGCCTGCTTGGTTTGGCCGTGGAACTCTCCGGAATTGAGAAACAGTTTGCTTATAACTGTGGCCCGCTGAGATCCACGTTCACACCTGAACGGCAAAAAACATACCTGGTTGAATTCATGATCGTTGGGCAGGGCTGTGAGCAAAACGTGTATGACATCACGCAGCCCAAGCAGCGTATTCCTGTGATCGCACAAGAGTCATCGCCAGGCTCGGCGTGACTTCACGGGGCTTCTGCCCGCAAGGCCTGTGGGAGGCAGCCGCTCCCTCCCACAGGTGTGCGTCAAATCAGCGTGTGAGGCGGTTCATGCGAATGCCTCAGGTATACCGCCGCTTGTCAGCCGGTGGCGGGAAGTACTGGTACAGCCAGGTCTCGCTGAGCGTGCGATCGCCGGTCTTGATGAACATGCGCATTTCCACCGGATCGACCGAATCGTTGGTCGGGTACCAGTCGAAGGTCACGCGGAAGCCCTTGATGTCCGGCAGCACCAGCACGTTGAAATCCTGAACCTTGCCATTGGACACCGTCACCACAGGCTCGATGCCCGAGCCCTCGGGCAGGCGATCCAGGCCGCCGCCATTGAAGTCCACGGCAAAGCGCCGCGCCCAGACATCCGGGTAATGCTCGCCCGGCGCCCAGCCTTCGATGAAGCCGCCCATGCCGGAGCGCGTTGCATGCACCTGCGCCAGCGGCGTGCTCACCGGTGGCAGCGGGCTCCAGTAGAGTTTGTAGCCGAAGTTCATCGACATCCCGGCTTTCACCGGGTCGCGCGGGTTCCAGAAGGCGACGATGTTATCCAGCGTCTCGCCGGTGGTCGGCAGCTCCAGCAGATCGATGGAGCCCTCGCCCCAGGCGGTGGTCGGCTCGACCCACAGGCTCGGCCGGCGGTGGTACCAGTCCACGGTGTCCTGATAGGTCTTGAAGTCGTGATCGGTCTGCACCAGGCCGAAACCTTTCGGGTCCTTGTCGGCGAAGGCGTTGAACTGCAGCTTGGCCGGGTTGTTTAGCGGGCGGCAGATCCACTCGCCATTGCCGCGCCACATGGCCAGGCGATCCGAGTCGTGGATTTCCGGGTGGATGGTGTCGCACATGCGGCGCTCGTGGGTGCCGCAGCTGAACATGCTGGTCATGGTGGCGATGCCCAGTTGCTCGATGTCGGCGCGGGCATTGATGTGCGCGTCGACGTCCATCACCACGCGGTCGGCCTGGCAGTCGATGTCAAAGCGGTAGGCGCCGGTCGCGCTCGGCGAGTCCAGCAACGCGTAGACCACGAAGCGGGTGGCGTCCTTGGTCGGCTTTTCGAACCAGAATTTGGTGAAGTCCGGGAATTCTTCAGGGCGATGCGCGTAGGTGTCGATCGCCAGGCCGCGGGCCGACAGGCCGTACTGCTTGTTGCTGTCGATGGCGCGGAAATAACTGGCGCCGAGGAACGAGAGAATGTCGTTGATCGCGATTTCCGGCGCCTTGAATAGCTTGAAGCCGGCAAAACCCAGGTCGCCCTTGAGCTGGCTCTGGTCGATGCGGCTGGCTTCGTAGTTGAACAGTTCGGGGCGGAAATGCACTTCACGCGCCTGCTGGGTCGCAGGGTCGACGCTGAACATGCGCACCGGGGTCTTGAAACCGGCGCCGACGTGGAAGAAGTGCACGTCCAGCTGGCCCTTGACGTCGTTCCACAGGGAATGACCGGCGTCGTATTTGATCGCGTTGAACTGCTGCGGCGTCATGTTCGCCAGGGTCGGCGGCAGGTTCTGCTTGGTGCTGACGTAGGCTTTGCCGGCCATTTGCTTGGCCAGGTCCTGCAAGGTCTTGAAGTCGAAATGCTCGGCGTCGCCGTCGGCGGCTGCTGCCAGCGCGCGTGCCGTGTAGAGCCCTGAAGCCGGTAGCGCGCTATAGGCTGCCAGCGCCATGGAAGCTTTCAGGAGATTCCTGCGATTCATAAGGTGAAGCCTCTGAAGAAATGCCGTGCTTTCCTGCACGATGAAGTGCGCTTTCCCAATCCTTGCCGAACGCAAATTACCAACAAACAGATAACAATCTCGGCTTCTTGTTCGCAAAAAAGCGAAAAAATCGTTTCAGGGCGCTACTGGCAGATCGCCAAATTGTTTCCGGGGATGATGCTACGCCTGTTGTATGAACGCCAGACGCACGGCAAAGCCGATCAACAGGCTGCCAAACAGCCATTGCTGGACCCGCTGGGCAGTGTGGCTGCGCGCGATCCACTGGCCAATCCAGCCGCCCGCCATGGCGTAGACGCTGTCGAAAGAGAGCCCGACCACCAACAGAATCGCCCCCAATCGGGCGAACTGGCCTGGCACTGACCCGGCCGCCGGATCGATGAACTGCGGCAGCAGCACGGAGCAGAACAACAGCGCCTTGGGATTGAGCAGGTTGGTCAGCAGGCCGCGCAATATGGCGGTGCGCCAGGAGATACGGCTTTCCCCGGCGCCGGACGAGGCCTGCGCCAGCATCGCGCCGGGTTTGAACATCTTCAGACCCAGCCACAGCAGATAGGCCGCGCCGACGATACGCACCGCCTCGAACGTCCAGGGCGAGACCTTGAACAGCGTCGCCAGGCCCAACGCCGCCAGCGCAACATGGCAGCCGCGGGCGAACGCCAGACCCAACGCCGTGGCCAGTGCGCTGGCTCGACCATGGCGGGCGCCGGTCTGCAGCAACAGGATCATGTCCGGGCCGGGCACCAGCAGGATCATCGACAGCGCCACGATAAACAGGGTCAAACCTTCCATCTTTCGGCTCTCCGGGAGCGGGTGATGGAGGAAAATTCTACGACTGAAGGTCGAGGCAGGTGCTTGCGTGTTTGACCCTTGAGTGGCCTAGTATTGGCATTTCCTGCCTCTACAGGTGCCTTGAAGGTTTCAGTTATGCCAAACAACCAAAATGTGAAGCTCGACGCCTACGACCGCCGAATCCTCAATGCGCTGCAACGGGACGGTCGTTTGACCAACGTGCAGCTGGCAGATGAAATCGGCCTGTCCGCGTCGCCTTGCCTGCGCCGGGTGCGGCAGCTGGAAGAGGCCGGGGTGATCCGGGGTTACCAGGCCACGCTGGATGCCGATGCACTGGGATTGGGAATGACGGTGTTTATCGGGGTGAAAGTCGACCGCCATCACGAAGATGAGGCGCAGAAATTTCATCAGATGGTGTCGGCATTGCCTGAAGTGATTGCGGCGCATCTGGTGTCGGGCGAGTCGGATTTTTTGCTGCATGTGGTCGTCCCTGACCTGCGCAGCTATGACCGATTTCTCACCGAAACGCTGTTAAAAATGCCCAGCGTGCGCGACATCCGTAGCAACTTCGCGATTCGCACGCTCAAGTCCCAGGCGCCGCTGCCGCTTGCGCATTTGCCGGTTTGATCCGCCTGAGCACGCCCCCCGCCGGCAAGCCGTGCTGCTACGGGGGCAAAATTCGGCTTAAGCCTGGGTGGTATGCCCTCCCGCCCCCATCGCCGCTTGGCGCAAGGCCTCGGAGCGGGTCGGGTGAGGGTGGCAGGTTAGCGCCACGTCCTCGGCCGATGCCGCGAACTCCATCGCCACGCAATACTCGGCAATCATCTCGCTGACGCTGGGTCCTACCAAATGCACGCCAAGGATCTCGTCGGTCTTCTCGTCGGCCAGCACCTTGGCGAAGCCGTCTGACTCGTGATTGACCTTGGCCCGGCTGTTGGCACTGAACGGGAATTTTCCGACCTTGTAGGCGCGGCCTTCCTCTTTCAGTTGCTCCTCGGTCTTACCGACGCTGGCCATTTCCGGCCGGGTGTAGATCACGTTCGGGATCAGGTTGTAGTTCAGCTCGCCCTTCTTGCCGACGATGCGTTCGACGCACACGGCCGCTTCGTCTTCGGCCTTGTGCGCCAGCATTGGCCCGGACGTCACGTCGCCGATGACCCAGATGCCGTCCACTGCGGTGCGATGGCCGTTGTTGGCCAGCACGCCGCGCTTGTCGACTTCCAGCCCCACGGTTTCAAGGCCCAGACCTTTCGTCACCGGGCGTCGGCCGATGGACACCAGCACGTAGTCCGCTTCGATCACTTCGGCTTCGCCGCCGGCGGCGGGCTCGACGGTCAGGCTCACGCCGGTGTCGCTGGAAACGGCAGAGGTCACCTTGGAGCTGAGCTTGAAGTTCATGCCCTGACGTGACAGCGAACGGTGCAGGGTCTTGCCGGTTTCAAGGTCCGAGCCGTGGGCGACGTGATCGAGAAATTCCACCACCGTGACCTTGGCCCCCAGCCTGCGCCACACCGAACCCAACTCCAGGCCGATTACCCCAGCGCCGATCACAACCAGGTGTTTCGGCACCTCGGCCAGGGACAGGGCGCCGGTGGAATCCAGGATCCGCTGGTTGTCGATGGTGACGCCGGGCAGGGGAGTGGGCTCGGAGCCGGTGGCGATGATGATGTCCTTGGCCGTCAGCTCGGTCTCGTTGCCGCTGGCGTCCTTGACGATCACCTTGCCGGGCCCGGCGATGCGGCCCCAGCCCTTGATCCACTCGGCCTTGTACTTGCGAAACAGGAACTCGATGCCCTTGGTCAGCCCGGTCACGCTCTCGACCTTCTGCGCCATCATCTGGGACAGGTTCAAGGTGGGCGTGACCTCGATACCGAGCTTTTTGAATTCGTCGCCTGCAGCTGCTTCGTACAACTCGGAGGCGTGCAGCAGGGATTTGGACGGGATGCAGCCAACGTTCAGGCAGGTGCCGCCCAGGGTTTCACGGCCTTCGACGCAGGCGACTTTGAGGCCTTTCTGACCGGCGTGAATGGCTGCGTTGTAGCCGCCCGGGCCGCCGCCGATGATGACAACGTCGTACTGACTCATAGCTGTACTCCTGAAGGAAGAATCGACAATGCAGGGAAGCGTAGCCGCTCCCTGACGGCGCTCCGAGATGCCTTGGTTGAATAAAATTACGATCGTAATATTTCTTCGAAAAGTGATTCGAGGTCAAGAGGCGGGCTTTCAAGCCTCCGGAAACGGCCTGTGGATAAACTGTTGGCAGGGTGTGTGTAAAGCTGTTGAAACAGTGCCGGTCACTCTTGTGCATAAACCTTGGGTTCGGTCACTTCGGCAGGCTTGGTGACTTCCGCCACGGCGCCGCGGATCCGTTTGAAAATCGTCACCAGCAGCAAGATCGCCATCACTGCCAGCGCGATATTGATGGGGGCGGTCAGCACGTAACCGGAGCCGATGCCGACGCCGAAAACGGCAAAACACAGCATGCGGATGTCGTGTTTCATCGGCCCGTCGAGCCTGCGCGAGGCTTTGATTGCGGGCCCCAGCAGGCCTGCAAATTCGCTGAGAATCGCCAGCAATGTAACAAGCAGCACCAGCAACAGGCTGACCTTTGGAATCACCGCAAACGGCAGGAACAGAGCGGTTTCAGCCACCACAGTGCTCAGCTCGTGGGCGCAGGTGCTCAATCTCGAATGCTGGCCGAACTCGCCCGCCAGCACCGCCTCGACGGCGTTGAACAGCATGCGGATCAGCATCCAGACCGGAATCAGCAGAAACATCCACGGGTAGAACGCGAACGCGGCAACCAGAACGCCCACGGCCACTGAAATGAGCCCGGCGCAGAGCGTGACATGGATCGCCCGCACGCCGTCGTCGAACAGAATATTGGCCACTGGATGCAGCAGTTTCTGGAGCCAGGCATTGAGAGTGGTCAGCATCGCGGCGCGCCTCGGACCCTGTGGATAACTTTCTGGGAGCATAGTGCAAGGTTGGTGCGCCTGCAGCGGCTGAATGCTCACCCGGTAGGAGCCAATTCATTCGCGATTGGGCGGTACGAGCGACGCCTCTGTAGCGCCTGGTAAATCCTTCGCGAATGAATTCGCTCCTACAGATCGAGTGAGGCTTCAGGGTATTACCGCAACTCATACCCCCTTGAGTTTTTATGGTTACTGCCCGCCAAAAACCCGGTGATACAAATCGCATCACAGCTCACCCACAACAACAAAGAGCGCTTGCGATATGACTTCCAGCCCCCTGCGGCGCTCTCCGATTGTCCCTTCCCGGAGAACACGCTCATGAAACAACTCGACCTCTACATCGGCGAAGGCTTCGAAGGCCCTGGCGTCAATGCTGCCCACATCAACATCCTGATCGGCCCGCGCAACGGCCCGGCTGGCCAAGCGTTCGCCAACAGCCTGGCGTCGCCAAGCCAGGGCCACTGCCCGTTCATGGTCATCGCCCAGCCGAACATCCCGGTCAAACCCATGACCCTCTACGTGAACAAGGCCGCGATCGGCAGCGATCTGCACGGCAACGCCACCTGGGGCGCGTCCCAGGCCGGTATCGCCAAGGCCGTCACCGAAGCGCTGCTCGATGGCACGCTGCCCGCCGAAGCCGAAGACGAGTGGGCCATCGTCACTGCCAACTGGGTCAACCCGGCCTGCGACGACCTGGATGCCGTCTACCTGAACAACTACAACGCCTGCCGCACCGCGATCCGCGCCGCCCTGACCGGCAAGCCCGAGCGCTCGCAACTGGCCGACGTGGTCGACCGCATCAGCAACCCTTTCTACACGCCAAAAGCCTGAGGTCCGCGCCATGCAATACATTCGTTTGGGAAATTCGGGCCTCGAAGTGTCGCGCCTGTGCCTGGGCACCATGAATATGGGCACCCCTGACTGGAAGCCGTGGATCTTCGACGAGAAGAAAAGCGAGCCGATCGTGAAGCACGCGCTGGACAACGGGGTGAACTTCATCGATCTCGCGGACTTCTACTCCGCCGGCGTCGGCGAAGAAGTAGTCGGCCGCATCGTCAAGCGCCTGGCCCGTCGCGAAGACCTGGTCATCACCACCAAGGTCGGCTACGGCACCCGCCCCGGCAAGAACGCCAGCGGCCACTCGCGCAAGCACATCATGGACAGCATCGACGCCTCCCTGAGCCGCCTGGGCATGGATTACGTCGACGTGTTCATGCTGCATTACTTCGACGTGAACACCCCGGTCGAAGAAACCATGAGCGCCATGAACGACATCGTGCGTTCCGGCAAGGCGCGCTACATCGGCGTCTCGACCATGCTCACCGGCCAACTGGCCAAGATCCTCATGGCCTGCGAGCGCAATGGCTGGGTCAAGCCGATCAACATGCAGTTGCAACTGAACTGCGCCTACCGCGAAGAAGAGCGCGAGATGATCCCGTTCTGCCGCGATCAGGGCTTAGGCGTTTCGGTGTTCAGCCCGCTGGCGCGGGGCCTTTTGACCGGCGATGTGAAGTCGACCCGCAACCAGACCGACTTCTTCACCCAGCAGATGTACAGCGACGAAGCCTCGTTCCAGATCGCCCATTCGGTGCAGCGTGTGGCTCAGCGTCGCGGCGTGTCCAACGCGCAGATCGCCCAGGCTTGGGTCGCCAATCACCCGGGCGTGGACTGCATGCTGGTCGGTGCCGACACCACCGAGCAATTCGACAGCGCCCTGGCGGCACTGGAAACCAGGCTGGACGCCGACGAGCTGTTCGAGCTGGAGCGCAATTACACGCCGTGCGACGTGATCAACGATTACACCGCCGGCAAGCGCATCCTGCGCACGCCGCGTCCGGCCACTGAAGCCTTCAGCCTGACCGAGGCCGTGGCATGAGCGCGCTGATTCGAGACGGGCATTACATCGACGGCCAGTGGACGGTCGGCGGCCCGACCTATCCGGTGTCCAACCCGGCGACCGGCGAGCTGATCGCCAACGTTCAGAAGGGCGGGGCCGAGGAAACCGATCTGGCCATCGCCGCCGCTCAACGTGCATTGCCGGCCTGGCGCAAGCTCACCGCCAAAGAGCGCAGCGTCAAACTCAAGCGCTGGAGCGAGCGGATGCTCAGCCATCAGCGTGAGCTGGCGACGTTGCTCAGTCGTGAGCAGGGCAAGCCGCTGGCCGAGGCCATGGGTGAGGTGGTCTACGCGGCGAGCTTTCTGGAGTGGTTCGGCGAGGAAGCCAAGCGCGCCTATGGCGACGTGATTCCCAGCCACAAGCCTGACGCGCGCATTGTCGTGACCAAGGAAGCCATCGGCGTGGTCGCGGCGATCACGCCGTGGAACTTCCCGCTGGCGATGGTCACCCGCAAGGTCGGCCCGGCATTGGCCGCAGGCTGCACCATGATCCTCAAGCCTTCGGAAGAGACCCCGCTGTCGGCCTTCGCCCTGGCGGTGCTGGCCGAGCAGGCCGGTATCCCGCCGGGCGTGTTCAACATCGTGTCGGGTGATGCGGTAGCCATCGGCGGCGCGCTGCAAGCCTCGCCTGTGGTGCGCAAGCTGTCGTTCACCGGCTCCACCCGCGTCGGCAAACTGCTGATGCGCCAGGCCGCCGACACCCTGAAAAAGGTCTCGCTGGAACTGGGTGGCAACGCGCCGTTCATTGTCTTCGATGACGCGGACCTGGATGCCGCCGTCAAAGGCGCGATGGCGTCGAAATTCCGCAACACCGGCCAGACTTGCGTCTGTGTGAACCGCTTCTTCATTCAGGACGGCGTGTACGACGCCTTCACCCGCAAGCTGGCCGAAGCCGTCGCGGCGATGCGTGTCGGCAACGCACTGGAAGGCGAAACCGAGCAGGGCCCGCTGATCAACAACGCGGCGCTGGGCAAGGTCGAGCAGCACGTGGGCGATGCGCTGGAGAAGGGCGGCAAATTGCTCTGCGGCGGCCAGCGTCACGCGCTGGGCGGCACCTTCTTCGAGCCGACCGTGATCACTGAAGTGAACGACCGGATGCTGATCGCTCAGGAAGAGACCTTCGGCCCGGTCGCCGCGTGTTTCCGCTTCAAGGATGAAGCCGAAGTGCTGCAGCGCGCCAACGACACACCGTTCGGGCTGTCGGCGTACTTCTACAGCCGCGACATCGGCCGGGTCTGGCGCATGGCTGAAGGCCTGGAGGCAGGCATGGTCGGGATCAACGAGGGAATCATCTCCACGGAAGTGGCGCCGTTTGGCGGCATCAAGGAGTCGGGGTTGGGGCGCGAAGGATCGCGTTACGGTCTGGAAGACTATCTGGAAATCAAATACCTGCTGATGGGTGGGTTGTAAGTCTCATTGGCCCTCGGTGGGAGTGAGCTTGCTCACGAAAGCGCAGGATCAGACATCGCTTGGTGTGTGATCCATTTCTTCGTGAGCAAGCTCACTCCCACAGAGGGAATCGGTTTCGCTTCTCCGTCAATAACAATAACTGGAGGCAAACATGTCCGTTCAACCGGTAAAAATCGACGATCTGCCAATCGGTAAATTCCACATCAAGATCGCAGGCCTGACCTTCGGTGCGCACTTCACCGACGGTTACATTCTGGGTCTGATCGGGATCGCGTTCACGCTGCTCAGCCCGCAGCTGCAACTGGACGCTTTCTGGCAGGGACTGATCGGTGCCTCGGCGCTGATCGGGCTGTTTCTGGGCAGCCTGTTTTTCGGCTGGATTTCCGATCGGGTGGGGCGCCAGAAGATCTTTCTGGTCAGCTTCATCCTGATCACCATCGCATCGGTCATGCAGTTCTACGCCGAGACCGCGATGCAACTGTTCCTCTGCCGTGTGCTGATCGGCATCGGCCTTGGCGGCGACTTCAGCGTCGGCCACGCCATGCTCGCCGAGTTCTCGCCGAAGAAACATCGTGGCGTCTTGCTGGGCTCGTTCAGTGTGATCTGGACCTTCGGCTACGTAGCCTCGACCTTCGTCGGCACCGCGATGCTGTCGCTGGGTGACGACGCCTGGCGCTGGATGCTGTCGTCCTCGGCCATTCCGGCCGCACTGATCCTGCTGGCGCGCATCGGCACGCCGGAATCGCCACGCTGGCTGATCAATCAGGGCCGCGTCGCGGAAGCCCGCGCCATCGTCAAAAAGTACCTGGGCGACAACGTGGTGCTCGATGAAGAACGCAGCAGCGACACCCGTTCCGGCTACGCGATCCTGTTCAGCCCCGAGTACCGCACCCGCACGCTGTTCAACTGCCTGTTCTTCGTGTGCATCGTGATGCCGTACTTCGCCATCTACACCTTCCTGCCGTCGATCCTGCAGAAGATGGGCCTGGCCGAAGGCTTCGGCACCGAACTGATGCTCAACATGCTGTTGATCCTCGGCGCCTTGATCGGCATCTGGTGCACGATCAAATTCACCCGTCGGGGTTTCTTGATCAACTCGTTCATCATTCTGGCCATTGCGCTGTTCCTGCTGGCGGTGTTGCCGAGCAGCTCGGCGGTGTTGATGGTGGCGGCGTTCGCGCTGTTCACCCTGGTGCTGTCGGCGGTGAGTAATCTGGTGGGCGTGTTCCCGGCAGAAAGCTTCCCTACCGAAGTGCGCGCCAGCGGCATCGGCCTGGCCACGGCGGTGAGCCGTCTGGGTTCGGCGATCAGCACTTTCCTGTTGCCGATCAGCGTCGCCGGCATCGGCCTGAGCCCGACCATGGGCATCCTCGCCGCGATTCTCGCCCTCGGCGCGCTGATCTCTTGGGCCTGGGCGCCGGAGACCAAGGCGCTGACGTTGAATCAGGCGTGTACGGTGAAGGAGGGAGATGTTTCGCCGGTGACCGAGCCTGCGTTGACCTCCCGCGCCTGACGCGAAGAGTGTGTTCGATGAAAAACTGTGGGAGTGAGCTTGCTCACGAATGCGGACTTCCAGAGCAAACATCAATGGAGCATGTACTGGCCCTTTCGTGAGCAAGCTCACTCCCACAGGTGGTTCGTAAATTCCAGCGGGGTGTTGAACTTCGGAATCAGGGATTGGTTACCAGACTCAACCACTCCGTAAACAGCCTCACCTTCGACAACCCCTGCTTGTCATGGGGCACGTCCAGCCAGTAGCCATAGGGGCCGATCACTTCCACCGGGGTGATCGGCAGCAGGCTGCCGTTGGCCAGTTCGCGCTCGATCATCTGCCGGTCGATCACGGCCAGGCCGCCGCCCGCCAGGGTGGTATTGATCACCTGATCCAGTGTGCTGAATTCCAGGCCCTGAGTCGCATCGACATCGATTCTTCCCACCGCGCTGAGCCAGTTTTCCCACACCTTCAGCCGCTTGCCTTCGTGCAGGATATGCAGCAATGGAAAGCGCCGCAGATCCGGTTGCTCGCCATTCTCGAACAGCTCGGGGCTGGCGACCGCGACGTGCCGTTCCATCACCAGTAGCTGGCTTTCGCAATTGGGGTCGGCGTCCAGGCCGAAGCGGATCCGGCAGTCGATTTCGGCAAAGCCTTCATGGCTGGCCTGATTGGTCACGCTCAGGCTGATGTCCGGGTAGCGTTGCACGAAGGTGCGCAGCTGCACCGACAGCCAGCGCGTGGCCCAGGTCGGCGGGGCGAGGATGCGCAGGCGCTGGCGCAGGTTCGGCACGCGCACGGCCTGCAGGGCGCGTTCGATATGGTCGAAGGCCTGGGCCAGATTCGGCGACAGTGCCGCGCCTGTTTCCGTGAGCGAAAGCCCCCGAGGTGTGCGTATGAACAGGGTGACACCGAGGTAGTCCTCAAGCTGTTTGATCTGTCGGCTGATCGCGCCCTGGGTGACGTTCAGCGACTCGGCCGCCTTGCTGAAACTGCGATGCCTGGCCACTTCTTCGAAGATGCGCAGAGTGTTCAGCGAGGGCAATTGACGCATCGGGCGGGGCTCCGGAACCCACTTGCGAGGCCGCGACGCGCGCGTACCCGGACAAGTGGATCTGTATTATTTTCGGCGGATTTTTGTACGGCGTATCTGACGCTGTGGCGCCGCCCGATGCAAGGCCTGAACGCAGAAAAACCGGCTTGCTCATGCCCCTGAAGCGCTAACCTGTCTGCTGGCTGTCTGGGTGAAGAATTCGTCATGTTCAGCTGATATGGCGGGACGAAAATTTCACCACTTCTGTTATATCGTAACGCCCCGTAGATATTTGTTTCAGCCAGTGAATCCACGGCTGCCTGCGGGGCAGTAAATGTAATGACCAAAGCGTTCAGCGGGTTCTGGAGTATCGATGCGGGTTGATCTGGATGATGTCGAGGGTGTGGAACCTGCAAGCCTGCCAAGGTTTCAGCGAGCGGGCTTTCAGGCGAGGCGCCTGTCCCGGCTGACCTATGTGCTGGGTGGCATGGGCGTGGTGGGGCTGGTGGTCTCGCTGTTCGTCGATCTGTTTTCCCCGAATTCGTTGTGGACCGCGGTGCTGACCAACAGCGCGGCCAGCCTGTTGGTGCTCGCTTCGGCGTTGCAGTCGACGCTGGTGGTTGCCCTGTGGCGCGCGCAGGTGCTGGCGCCTGATGAGGCCACAGGCGAAAGTGCTGCCGAGGATGCGCCGGAGCCAGGCTGGTACGACCGCCTGCTGGCGCGAATCGGCGGGGCAGGGGCGTCGATGGTCGGGCAGATTGGCGTGCCGGTGTTTTGGCTGGCGGGTTGGTCGCTGCTGGCGCTAATAAGCATTTCGATGATCTGGAACCTGACGTTGATCGGCACCGGCGTGGGCCTGACAGGCAGCGTCGTCGCCGGGCTGTTGCTGCTGATCGCCTTTGGCTTGCTGGTGCTGGAGCGCCAGTTCAGCAACGAATCCAAAGCCAGTTGGCCCGAAGCCGAGCAACTGGCGCAAATCGCCAAGGTGTCGATCGGCACCTTGCTGGTGGCGGCGTTCTGCCTGTTCTTCTCTTCGCCGGATCGAATCTGGCCGGCGCGCCTGGCCGTGCTGATCGGGCTGCTGCCGGGGCTGGTGGCGGTCGAGTTGCTGACCCGCGCATTGCTCTCGGTGTTCAGCCCGCGCAACGAACGGCTCGAGCCACGGCTGGTGGCCAGCAGTTTCGTCGCAGGTTTGCTGCGCTGGCCGCCGCGCCCGCTGACAGCGCTGCAGAACGAATTGCACAACCGCTTCGGCATCGACCTGCGCCAGGTCTGGGCGTTTACCTACATGCGCCGGGCCTTTGTTCCTGTGCTCGCCGTTATCGTCCTGCTCGGTTGGGCGCTCAGTGGCGTGCATGAAATCCCCATGCAGGGCCGTGGCATCTACGAGCGCTTCGGCAAGCCGGTCGAGGTCATGGGGCCGGGGCTGCACGCTGGTTTGCCGTGGCCGTTCGGCACCGTTCTGGCGGTCGAAAACGGCGTGGTGCATGAGCTGGCAACCAGCGTTTCGGAAGACGCCAGCAAGGACAACACTGCCAAAGCCAGCAATACCAAAGCCAGTAACGCGAGCCCCGGCAATGCCGAGCAGACCCCCGATACCGCCGAAGGCCCGCCGCCCACGGTTGCCAACCGGCTGTGGGACGCCACCCACATCAACGACAAATCCCAGGTCATCGCCAGCGGTTCGGGCGACAAGCAGAGCTTCCAGATCGTCAACATGGATGTGCGCTTCGTCTATCGCATCGGCCTGAGCGATGAGGCGGCAATGGCGGCGACCTACAACAGCGCCGACATTCCGAGCCTGATCCGCAGCACCGCCAGCCGCGTGCTGGTCCACGATTTCGCCTCGCGCACGCTGGACGAATTGCTCGGCGAGCAGCGCACGGATCTGGCCGACGACATCGGCAGCGCCGTGCAGCGCGACCTGAAGAAGCTCGACAGCGGCGTGGAAATTCTCGCCACAGTGGTCGAATCGATCCATCCGCCAGCGGGCGCGGCCAATGCCTATCACTCGGTGCAGGCGGCGCAGATCAGCGCGCAGTCGCTGATCGCCCGCGAGCGTGGCGCAGCGGCCGATCAGGCCAACCTTGCGCAACTGCATGCGAGCATCGCCCACGATCAGGCGGCGGCGACGTCCCGTGAAGTCATGGCCACGGCACAAAGCGCCGACCTGCGCTTTAGCGCCGAACAGCAGGGCTATGCCAAGGCCGGCCAGGCCTTCCTGCTGGAGCAGTACCTGAGCCAGCTGACCCAGGGCATGACCCACGCCAAATTGCTCGTGCTGGATCATCGCCTGGGCGGCAGCAGCGCGCCGACCATCGATCTGCGTTCTTTCACTCTTCCGGTCGACCCAGCGGCGTCGCCCAAATCAGCCGAACAGCCAGTGGCTGAATAAGGAGTCGTCCCTTGAGTCTGTTTCATTCCCACGATCATTCCGGTCACGGCCACGGCCATCACCACGGTCACCATCATCACCACGGCGACGAGTCGGGCCCGGCTGCATTCCCGTGGCGTCGCGCGGGGCTGGCAGCGGTGCTGATTGCCTTCGCGGTGGCCGCGGCGAGCCTGGTGCAGGTGCGCTCCGGCGAGGCGACGGTCGTCACCCGCTTCGGCAATCCGGCCCGCGTGCTGCTCGACCCGGGCCTGAGCTGGCGCTGGCCGGCGCCGTTCGAAGCGGCAATCCCCGTGGACCTGCGCCTGCGCACCACCTCCAGTGGCTTGCAGGACGTCGGCACCCGCGATGGCCTGCGCATCATCGTTCAGGCCTATGTGGCCTGGCAGGTGCAGGGCGACCCGGACAACGTGAAGCGCTTCATGCGCGCGGTGCAGAACCAGCCTGACGAAGCCGCGCGGCAGATTCGTACCTTCGTCGGCTCGGCGCTGGAAACCACGGCGGCCAGTTTCGACCTGTCGAGCCTGGTCAACACCGACGCCAGCCAGGTGCGCATCGGCGATTTCGAAAACCAGCTGCGCCAGCAGATCGACAAGCAGCTGCTCACCACCTACGGCGTTCGCGTCCTACAGGTGGGGGTGGAACGTCTGACATTGCCATCGGTGACGCTCAACGCCACGGTTGACCGCATGCGCGCTGAGCGCGAAACCATCGCCACCGAACGCACCGCGATCGGCAAGCGCGAAGCCGCGCAGATTCGTTCCGCCGCCGAGCGTGACGCGCGCATTGTCGAGGCAGATGCCGCCGTGAAAGCCGCCGACATCGAGGCGCAGTCCCGTGTCGAGGCCGCGCTGATCTACGGCCGCGCCTACGCCAGTTCGCCGCAGCTCTACAACTTGCTGCGCTCGCTGGACACGCTGGGCTCTGTGGTCGGCCCGAGCACCAAGCTGATCCTGCGCACTGACGCCGCGCCGTTCCGCGTGCTGGTGGACGGCCCGCCGCAGCTCGATGGCAAGCCAGACAACAAAAGCGGAACGCAGCCATGAGTGAGCACGACTCGATGCAAATCGAGCGCCCGCCGGTCAACAGCCCGTGGCTGCAGGCCAGCCGCCTGGCCTTCATGGGTTTGTACGTGGTGACTTTGCTCGCCGCGCTCGGCTGGGCCGTTTCCAACGTGCGCCAGATCGACCCGCAGAATCGCGCCGTGGTGTTCCGCTTCGGCGAACTGGATCGGGTGCAGAACGCAGGGCTCCTGCTGGCCTGGCCGCAGCCGTTCGAGCAGGTGGTGCTGCTGCCTTCGGCCGACCGGGTGATCGAGCGCCATGTCGAAACTTTGCTGCGCTCGCCCACGGCGCTGGCCGCCGACAAGGTCACCAGTTTTGCCACGCCGATGAGCGATGCCCTGGCCGGTTCAGGTTTTCTGCTGACCGGTGACGCCGGTGTCGTACAGCTGGACGTGACGGCGTACTACAAGGTGACCGACCCTCGCGAATTCGTCTTGCAGGGCGAACACGTGCTGCCTGCGCTGGATCGGCTGGTCAATCGCAGCGCCGTGAGCCTCACGGCTGCGCGGGATCTGGACACGATTCTGGTGGCGCGGCCTGAGCTGCTCGGGTCGGACAGCCAGTCGGCAGAACGCCGTGAACGCCTGCGCGGCGATTTGGTGCAGGGCATCAATCAGCGGCTCGAAGCGCTGACCGCCACAGGCGTCGGCCTGGGTGTCGAGGTGGTGCGGGTGGATGTGCAATCCAGCCTGCCGGCGGCCGCCGTCAACGCATTCAATGCCGTGCTGACGGCCAGCCAGCAGGCCGATCAGGCCGTGGCCAATGCCCGCACCGATGCGGAAAAACAGAACCAGACCGCCAATCAGCAAGCCGATCGCACGCTGCAAGTCGCCCATGCGCAAGCGTCCGAACGCCTGGCCAAGGCACAGACCGACACCGCTGCGGTGACGGGCCTGGCGCAGTCGATCCAGAACAAGAGCGACCCCGGCTTGCTGCTGCGCATCTACCGCGAGCGCGTGCCGGGCATTCTCAAGCAGGCAGGGTCGGTGACGACGGTCGACCCCCATGACGATTCACGCCTGATCATTCAGGGAGCCGACAAATGAGTGGCGAAGCCGTTCACAACCATTCCCACGATCACGATCACGATCACGATCACGGCCATGGTCATGCCGAGTCCGGCAGCATGCTCACCAGCACCGAGCAGCGCAGTGCCGCGCGCCAGCTGACCCTGGCGATGCTCGCGCTGGGGCTGCTGGCGCTGGGGCTGGTCTGGCGTTTCTTTGCGCCTGAGCAAACGGGCGTCAGCCAGTTGCTGCTGGGTGCGGCCTCGTTGCTGGTGGCGATTCCGGTGGTCAGTGCCGGTTGGCACAGCCTGCGCTATCCGAGCCTGCACGGCATCACCGATCAGTTGATCGCCCTGGCCATGCTCGGTGCCTGGGCCACGGGCGATCTGATGACCGCGGCCTTGCTGCCGATCATCATGATCTTCGGCCACGTGCTGGAAGAGCGCAGCGTCATTGGCTCGCAGGAAGCGATTCAGGCGCTGGGCAAACTGACCCGCAGCCACGCGCGGCTGATCCTGGCCGACGGCACCATCCGTGAGGTGGACAACGGCACGCTGGTGGCCGGCGACCGGGTCGAAGTGCGCGCGGGCGACCGCGTGCCTGCCGACGGCATGGTCATGTCAGGCCAGGCGAGCCTCGACACCGCGCCGATCACCGGCGAGTCGGTGCCGCTGGAAGCGCGGGCAGGCATGGAAGTGTTCGGCGGCGCGATCAACCTCGACGGCCTGCTGCGCATTGAAGTGACGCGCATCGGCAACGAGTCGACGCTGGGCAAGGTCATCGCCCTGATGCAAAGCGCCGAGCGCTCCAAACCGCCGATCACTCGTCTGCTGGAGCGCTATGCCGGCAGCTACATGGTGCTGGTGTTGCTGATCGCTGCCGTCACCTGGTTCATCACCAACAACGCCCAGGCCATGCTCGCGGTGCTGGTTGCCGCGTGCCCTTGTGCGCTGGTGTTGTCCGCCCCGGCGACAGCGATTGCCGGGATCGCCGTGGCAGCGCGTCACGGCATTCTGATCCGCAGCTCGGCGTTTCTCGAAGAGCTGGCTGACCTGACCTCGCTGGTGGTCGACAAGACCGGGACCCTGACTTACGGCAGCTTGCGCCTGCAATCGGTGCAGGCCGAGGAGGGCGCGGGTGACGACGTGCTCGCCCTGGCCGCAAGCCTCGGTTCGGCCAGCAGCCACCCGGTCAGCCGAGCACTCGCGGGGCTGGTCGAGAAGGATCAGTTGCTGGCACTGCAGGACATTCGCGAACGTCAGGGCCTGGGCGTCGTCGCCGGCACCGAGCGTGGGGAAGCCGCGTTGGGAAGGCCCGAGCTGTTCGCGCAGCTGGGCATCGCCACCTCGCCAGTGCCGCAACACGACGGCCCGATCGCCGGGCTGTCGGTCGATGGCGTATTCCTCGCCTGGCTGCTGCTGGCCGACAGCCTCAAACCCGAAGCGCGCCAGGCGTTGGGCGAGTTGCGCGAGCTGGGCATGGGCCGTCAGTTGCTGCTCACCGGCGACCGTCAGAGCGTGGCCGACAGCCTCGGGCATGAAGTCGGCATCAGCGACATTCATGCCCAGGCCCTGCCTGAGGACAAACTCAATCGCGTGATGGGCGAGATCAAAAGCGGCTTCCGGCCGATGGTGGTGGGCGACGGCATCAACGACTCGCTGGCTTTGAAGGCCGGTGTGGTAGGCGTCGCGATGGGCGCGGGCGGGGCAGACATCGCCCTGGCGTCCGCTGACATCGTGCTGATCGGCAGCGACCTGCGTCGCTTGGGCACTTGTGTGCGACTGAGCCGGCAGTGCCGCAGCACGCTGCAGGTCAACGTGATCATCGGCCTGGGCTGGACGCTGGCCATCGTCGCGCTGGCTGCATTCGGTGTACTCGGCGCGGCAGGCGCGATGATCGCCGCCGTGCTGCACAACCTCAGCACTTTGCTGGTGCTCGGCAACGCAGGCCGCTTGCTGCGATTCCACGAGCCCATCGGCAAAATTTCATAATTCCCCGCAACCCTCGACAGCCGGTGCTTGCGCCCAGAGCACTGGTTTTCAGGCGTCGCCTAAGTATAAAAATTCGCTTGAGCTTTGAAGAACTCTGTAACAAATTATCAGTCAGTCATGAAGAGGGTGCTCCATCGCAGGCTTCGCATTGGCTGGAAATCCGGAGTACAGGGCCGTACTCGATTTCAGATTTTTCGCAGCACTTCATAACAAAGCCGATAGCCTGACGGTTCCTCTCGCGGAGCCGGTTTTGGACTACCCTTTTCCGTGTTTCCGGATCAGGGGGATATCTCAATGCTTGCGCAACTTCCACCGGCGTTACAGAAGCTTCATTTGCCTCTACGACTCAAGCTTTGGGATGGCAACGAGTTTGATCTGGGGTCCGACCCCAGCGTCACCATTGTGGTGAAAGATCCGGCACTGGTGTCCGACTTCACTCACCCCAGCCTCGACCTTTTAGGTAGCGCGTTCGTCGAAGGCCGCCTGGAGCTGGAAGGCTCGATCAGCGAAGTGATGCGGGTCTGCGATGAGCTGACCCAGGCGCTGGGCGACGAAGACGACGCCAACCTGCCCACTCGCACGCAACACGACAAGGAGACCGACGCCAAGTCGATTTCCTACCACTACGACCTGTCCAATGATTTCTACCGGCTCTGGCTGGACAAGGACATGGTCTATTCCTGCGCCTACTTCAAGACCGGCAACGAGACGCTGGATCAGGCGCAGCAGGACAAATTCCATCACCTGTGCCGCAAGCTGCGCCTCAAGCCCGGCGAGTACCTGCTCGATGTCGGTTGCGGCTGGGGCGGGCTGTCACGCTTTGCCGCACGCGAATACGGCGTGAAGGTGTTTGGCATTACTTTGAGCCGTGAACAGCTGGCGCTGGCTCGCGAGCGGGTGAAGGCCGAGGGGCTGGAAGACCGCGTCGAGCTGCAGCTGCTGGATTACCGCGACTTGCCCAAGGACGGCCGCTTCGACAAAGTGGTGAGCGTCGGCATGTTCGAGCACGTCGGCCACGCCAATCTCGAACTCTATGCCCAGTGCCTGTTCGCGGCGGTGAAGGAGGGTGGCCTGGTGATGAACCACGGCATCACCGCCAAGCACACTGACGGCCGCCCGGTCGGGCGCGGGGCAGGGGACTTCATCGATCGCTACGTGTTTCCCAACGGCGAGTTACCGCACCTGTCGATGATCACCGGCTTCATCAGCGAGGCGGGGCTGGAGGTGGTGGACGTCGAAAGCCTGCGCCTGCATTACGCCAAGACCCTGGATCACTGGAGCCTGCGCCTGGAAGAGAAACTGGACGTGGCGGCGGCGATGGTGCCTGAGCAGGCGCTGCGCATTTTCCGGCTTTACCTGGCGGGCTGCGCCTATGCGTTCTCCAAGGGCTGGATCAACCTGCATCAGATTCTGGCGGTCAAGCCGCGTGCAGATGGCGGCCATGACCTGCCGTGGACTCGTGACGATCTCTACACCTGAGGCTATCAACGCTCCGTAGCAGCACGGCTTGCCGGCGGGGCGGTGTGTCAGGCGACATCTTCGTCACAGACATATCGCCCCGCCGGCAAGCCGTGCTGCTACGGGCTGTGTCTCCTTCAAAGAATCGGCGAGATTAGCCGCGCCACTCGCATCCCCAAACGCTGCAAATGATGGGTCTCGCGGCTGTCTTCCTTCGAAATTTCAACGGCTTGGGCAAAGTCATCACTGAGCATCGCCTCCACTTCCCGGGCGAATTCCTCGTCGACGGTCAGCAGCATCAATTCGAAATTCAAGCGGAACGAGCGGTTGTCCAGGTTGGCGCTGCCGATGGCGCTGATCTCGTTGTCCACCAGCACCACCTTCTGGTGCAGAAAGCCCGGCTGGTAACGAAAGATGCGCACACCTGCGCGCACGGCTTCGAAGGCGTACAGGCTGGAGGCGGCGTACACCGTGTAATGATCTGGGCGCGACGGCAGCAACAAGCGCACGTCGACGCCGCGCAATACTGCCAGGCGCAGCGCGGCAAACACCGCTTCGTCGGGAATGAAGTAGGGCGTGGTGATCCACACCCGCGTGGTCGCCGCATGAATCGCCTCGACGAAAAACAGCGAGCAGGTTTCCTGCTTGTCCGCAGGCCCCGTGGCGAGCAACTGGCAGAGCACGCCGTCTTCCGGGTATCGCTCGGGCAGGATCAGCGGCGGCAACTCGCGAGTCGCCCAGAACCAGTCCTCGGCAAATGACTCCTGAAGGCATGCCACTACCGGGCCGACGATCGCCACATGCGTATCACGCCACGGCGCCAAGGGCGGCTTGAGGCCCAGATACTCATCGCCGACGTTATGCCCGCCAACGAAGCCGCGGATACCATCGACTACCACTATCTTGCGGTGATTGCGGAAGTTGATCTGGAAACGATTGAGCCAGCCGCCGCGCGTGGCGAATGCCTTGATCTGCACGCCGCCGGCGCGCAGTTTCTCGACGTAACTGGCGGGCAGGGCATGACTGCCGATACGGTCGTAGAGCACGAAAACTTCCACGCCCTCAGCCGCCTTGTTCAGCAGCAAGGTTTGCAGACGGCGGCCCAGGTCGTCGTCATGGATGATGAAAAACTGCACGAACACCACCCGCTTCGCCGCGCTGATGGCGTCGAAGATCGCGCTGAAGGTCGCGTCGCCGTTGACCAGCAATTTCACCTCGTTGTTGGCCAGGCACGGCATGCGGCCCAGCTTGGGCATCGCCCGCAACGACTCGTACGCATCGGAGCGCCTCGCGGCCACGGCTTCTTCGATCCAGGGCTTCCAGTTGAAATCGACGATGGCGTCGCGCATCTCGGTGTTGGCCTGGCGCCGCGCCTTGATGTAGGCGTCGAACGTACTGCGGCCGAACACCAGGTAGGGAATCAGGGTGATATAGGGGATGAAGATCAGCGGCATCGCCCAGGCGATCGAGCCTTGCGCGGTGCGGACCGTCAGCAATGCGTGAATCGCTGCTACGATGCCCAGCAGATGAGTGAAGCCGATCAGATAGCCGAAAAAATACGGGCTGTGATAGTCCATGAGCGACCTTGTGGCGGATCCTGTTGTGTCTAACAGACCACAGGCCGCCGCGATTGTCGCTATTTAATTCAGCCTGCAACTGGTTACCGGATTTGTCGTCTAAGCGTCATTGTCCGGCGGCGTCGACAGGCCGCAATCCAACTGTCTCAGAAGAGGAATCAGGGTTCATGAAAAAGCGCGTACTGGCGTTGATGGTGGGTCTGGCAGCGCCGTTCGTTCAGGCCCAGGTGCTGCAACCCGGACTGTGGGAGCTGACGTCGAGCAACATGCAGGTCGACGGCCAACAGATGCCCGACATGCAGGTCATGCTCGCCCAGCTGCAGATGATGGCCCCGCAGCAACGCGCGGCCATGGAACAAATGCTGGAAAAACAAGGTATTACACTGGGCGGCAAAGGCGTGCGGGTATGCCTGACACCGGAGCAGGTCAAGAGCGAGCAGATCCCGCTGACCGATCCCAAGTCCGGCTGCAGCCAGCAGATCACCGATCGCAACGGGCCCACCTGGAAATTCAGGTTCAGTTGCCCGCGTGCACAAGGCACAGGCGTTGCGCAGTTCCAGAGCGACCGCGAGTTCAGCACCCATGTGGTGGGCTCGTTCAACGCCACCGGCCAGCAACAGAACGGCAGCATGGACACCAAGGCTGTCTGGCTGGGCCAGCAGTGTGGAACAGTCAAACCGCGTACCTGAGTGACCGTTTGTCCGAACGCCCCGTATTTACGGGGCGTTTTTGTTTCTACGGTAAAAACACCGAACGTGTTCCACGTGGAACATCTTCTTGTTTCACTTGAGTTTTTTGCCGTTAACCCCTGATTTATCTCCCAAAACTGCCGCCAATTCTGAAAAAAGGTTCATCTTCGGGTTTCAGGTAACATGTTATATTGTTACGAACAATGTTCATGCCTCTCAGAGCCGGGATGCTCGTCTTTTTTCGGAACGTGCCATGCATCGACGTCAAATGCTGCTCAACATGCTTTTGGCCAGCGCCGCTTTCGCGCTTCCTTTCTCTGTCAACGCCACGCAGATCCGCAACGCGCGTCTCTGGCGTTCCGAAAACAAGTCTCGACTGGTGTTCGATCTCAGTGGTCCGGTGCAGTACAAGACCTTCACCCTGAGCGCGCCTGAACGCATCATCATCGATATCAGCGGCGCACGCTTGGAAGGTGACTTCAGTCAATTGGCGCTGGAGAACTCGCCCATCAAGGCGATTCGTTCCGGCCACTTCGGCCAGGGCGATACCCGCATCGTGCTGGATCTCGCGTCGCCGGTGCAGCTCAACAGTTTCCTGCTCGGCCCGGAAGGTGCTCAGGGCAACCGACTGGTGGTGGACCTGGGGCATGACGTGGCCGCAAAACCGCCTGTGCAGCTGGCTGCCGCACCGGCGGCCGCGGTGGCGAAAGAGCCGCCGGCGCCTGTGGTGGACAAGAACCATCCCAAGCGCGACATCATGGTGGTGGTCGATGCCGGCCACGGCGGCAAGGACCCGGGCGCCATCGGCTCCAAGGGCGAGCGAGAGAAAGATGTGGTGTTGTCCATCGCTCAGATGCTGGCCAAGCGGCTCAAGCGCGAGAAGGGTTTCGACGTGCGTCTGGTGCGCAACGACGACTTCTTCGTGCCGCTGCGCAAGCGCGTGGACATCGCTCGCAAGTACAACGCCGACATGTTCATTTCCGTGCACGCCGACGCGGCGCCGCGCCTGACGGCCTCGGGCGCTTCGGTGTTTGCCCTGTCGGAAAACGGCGCGACCTCGGCGACGGCGCGCTTCATGGCCCAGCGCGAGAACGGCGCGGACCTGATCGGCGCCAACAGTCTGCTCAACCTCAAGGACAAGGACCCGATGCTGGCCGGGGTGATCCTCGACATGTCGATGAACGCCACCATCGCCGCCAGCCTGCAGTTGGGCCATACCGTGCTCGGCAGCCTGGAAGGCGTGACCACGCTGCACCAGAAGCGCGTGGAACAGGCCGGATTTGCCGTGCTGAAATCGCCTGACGTGCCGTCGATCCTGGTCGAAACCGGTTTCATCTCCAATAGCCGCGACAGCCAGCGCCTGGTCACGGCGCGGCATCAACAGGCGGTGGCCGATGGGCTGTTCGATGGGATGAAGCAGTATTTCGAACGCAATCCGCCGGCGGGGTCCTACATTGCCTGGCGTCAGGCGGAGAAGGCGGCGCAGCAAGCAGTCGTCTGATTCTGCACAAATCCCTGTAGGAGCGCGCTTGCCCGCGATCGCGGTGTGTCAGGCGATAACGTCGTCACAGACCCAATGCAGTCGCGGGCAAGCGCGCTCCTACAAGAGCAGCTATCTGCAGCCCATTATCCGATCACAGGTAATCTTGCTCCGGCTCCCGCTGGAGCTCGACACCCGGCTGATCGTCGTCCAGCCGACTTTCTGGATATACCCCACCCAGGCCTCGCCATCGGAGGCCAGCCCGGTGAAGAACGTCAGCGAGCCATAGCGGCTATTGGTCTGCGCCCAGCGGCGGCTGCCTTCGCTCTCGTAACCACGCAAATACATGGTCGTGCCTGCCATCGCCACGCTGTAGCTGTTGTCGTACGCATCGATGCACGCCAGCAGCGTTGCGCTGCGCGTGCACAGCGCCTGATCCAGTTTGGGCGAGGGCGGAGCGGCGAACGCAGCCTGTGTGCTCAGCAGCAGAGCGAGCGCTGAAAGAAAACCGGAAACCCTGACCATCGAGCTGATCCTGCAAAAATAGTTAGCAGATTTGTAGTGTTATATTATAACGTAAAAGGCGTCCAAACCTGCTACCTGATGAGATCTCCATGAACCGCCTCCCCGTTACCGTCCTCTCCGGCTTTCTCGGTGCCGGTAAAAGTACGCTGCTCAATCATATCTTGCGCAACCGCGAAGACCTGCGTGTTGCCGTCATCGTCAACGACATGAGCGAAATCAACATCGACGGCGGCGAAGTCCAGCGCGATGTCAGCCTCAACCGCGCTGAAGAAAAGCTCGTGGAAATGAGCAATGGCTGCATCTGCTGCACCCTGCGTGAAGACCTGCTCGAAGAAGTCGGCCGCCTAGCCCGGGACGGGCGCTTCGATTATCTGCTGATCGAATCCACGGGGATTTCCGAGCCGCTGCCGGTGGCCGAAACCTTCACCTTTCGTGACGAAACCGGCCAGAGCCTGGCCGACATCGCGCGGCTCGACACCATGGTCACGGTGGTCGACGGCCTGAATTTCCTGCAGGACTATCAGGCCGCCGAAAGCCTGGATTCGCGCGGCGAAACCCTGGGCGAAGATGACGAGCGCTCCATCACCGACCTGCTGATCGAGCAGGTGGAATTCGCCGACGTAATCCTCATCAGCAAGATCGACCTGATCAGCTCCAGCGAGCGCCAGGAGCTGATGGCCATCCTGAAAACCCTCAACAGCCAGGCGGAAATCCTGCCGATGTTGATGGGCGCCGTGCCGCTGGGCAAGATCCTCGATACCGGCCGATTCGATTTCGAGCGGGCCTCCCAGGCGCCGGGCTGGCTCAAGGAGCTGCGTGGCGAGCATGTGCCGGAGACCGAGGAATACGGCATCGCCTCGACGGCGTACCGCGCGCGTCGGCCGTTCCACCCGCAGCGCTTCTTCGACTTCATCAACGCCCAGTGGAGCAACGGCAAGCTGCTGCGCTCCAAGGGTTTCTTCTGGCTGGCCAACAAGCACCAGGAGGCCGGTAGCTGGTCTCAGGCGGGCGGGCTGATGCGCTATGGCTTTGCCGGGCGCTGGTGGCGTTTCGTGCCCAAGGAGCACTGGCCGCAGGACGAGGAAAGCACCGAGGTGATCATGCGCAACTGGATGGCGCAGAGCGGCGACTGCCGTCAGGAGCTGGTGTTCATTGGTCAGAACATCGATTTTGACCGGCTCAATGCCGATCTGGACGCCTGCCTGCTGACCGACATCGAAATGGCTGCTGGCGTGGAAAGCTGGCGCGAGCTGGATGATCCGTTTGGTGACTGGCACGGCGAAGCGGCCTAGTAAAACAGCTTTCTGTAGGAGCGAATTTATTCGCGAAAATGGTCCAGGCGATACAGATGAAGCGCCTGTCAGACCTTCGCGAATGAATTCGCTCCTACAGGGTGTGTGGTGTGTTATCGGGTTTTCCACACACCCTTGCTCTGCTGCTCGCAGAACGGCTTGAGAAACGCCGCATCACTCGCCACACCGTAATAGTGAATGTTCTGCCGATAGGGCATATTGGCGACTTGCGCGTTGCTGCACTGGCCGAACGATCCTGACGGGCATTGCGCCATGTAGGCCACTTCCACCTTCTGGTCCTTCAACTGAGGTTTGCAGAAGCCGTCGTGGAACAGTTCTGGCGGGATGTTGATATTTTCCTGACAGACTTTGACGTCCAGTCGCTCGGCCTGGCTGTGCACCACACAGGACTCGGCCCACGCCTGGCCCGACGTCACAGCCAACAGCATCAACGCCAGCCGCACGGGCAGCCAGATTGCTCGCATCGATTACCTCCGTCTGCGCTCGTTTTCGGGAGCGACGTTTAACAATGGCCGGACATGCTGCAGAACATTCCCACCCATGTCATTGCTGGCCCTTTGGGCGCCGGCAAGACCAGCCTGATCAAGCACCTGCTTGGGCAGAAGCCCGCCGATGAGCGCTGGGCGATCCTGATCAACGAATTCGGGCAGATCGGCCTGGATGCTGCGCTGCTCAGCACGGCCGAGGATGGTATCGCACTTGGCGAGGTGGCTGGCGGTTGCCTGTGTTGCGTCAACGGCGCGCCGTTCCAGATCGGCCTCGGGCGCCTGTTGCGCAAGGCCCGGCCTGACCGGTTGTTCATCGAGCCTTCCGGCCTGGGCCACCCGGTGCAGTTGATGGCCCAATTGCGTGAGGCGCCCTGGGTGGGCGTGCTGGCGGTGCAGCCTGGCGTGATGGTGCTCGACGCAATGGCGCTGGCGGCGGGCAATGCATTGCCTGCCACGCAACAGGAAGCGGTCGCGGATGCGGGCCTGCTGGTGCTCAACAAATCGGCGCTGCTGGATACCAGCGCGCGCGAGTCGATCAGCCGTAGGTTGCCGGACCGGCCTGTGTTCTGGACCGAATCGGGCGCATTACCGCTGGCTGAACTGCCGGGTGTTGAGGCCCTGGCAATCGAGGGTGTGGATAACTTCGTTGCGCCCAAAAGCCTGGGGCAGTTGCCGGCGGTCTGGGCCGATCCGATGACGCCGATCTGCCTGAGTCAGCAGCAGGCCGAAGGCTGGAGCATTGGCTGGCGCTGGCATCCCGAGCGGGTGTTCGATGCGGCGAAGGTGCAGCAGTGGCTGCAAGGCCTTGATTGGCGGAGGGCCAAGCTGGTTATCCACAGCGAGCGCGGGTGGGTATCGGGCAACGCGCTGGAGGGCGGGGCGTTTGCCTGGGCAGCCAGTGAGTGGCGCAAGGATTCGCGGCTGGAGCTGATCTTTGCCCAGGGGCAGGATGAAGCTGAGCTGAAGAAGCAGTTGGCCAGTTGTCTCGTCTAAAAAGCGGCCGCCGGCGAGCCGGACTGCTACAGGATTGAGGTGGGAGTGCGAGCCGGGTATCAGCAGCGACTCATTGCTTCCACTTGTTATGTTCCTGCCGCCATTCGTTGAGCTGGATGATCTCGGCCGTAGGCTTGGGGTTCTTGATTTCGAACGGGTAGGGCGCCAGCTCGATCTGCGCGGTGTGCTTGCCGAACATGGTGATGGTGCCGGGGTGGCGCTGCTCACCGGTCACGGTGAATTCGAAGTTGTACACCCGGGCCAGGCGCTTGCGGCCTTCGTTGTCGCGCTTGAAGGTGATGCGGCGCAGGGCGACGTTGCCATCGAGCAATTCGATGTCGAGCTTGGCGCAGTGCTGTTTCACGCGCTCCAGGGCGCGTTCGCGCAGGCCGTGGGAGTGCCACAGCCAGGCGCCAGCAGTGGCCAGCAGCATCAGGACGAAAATGTTGCCCAGGGTCAGCATGGGAATCGAGCTCCAACGGAAGATGTCCAGCTTAACTGCGTCAGGTCGCCGACAGCCATAGCCCGTTCGTTTAATTTCGCTTCACTTCGTCCGGCTTCACTACTAAGGTGCTTTCCCGGCTTCAGGAACCTGTCATGAAACGTTCGCCTCATTTACTCGCCATCCAGTCTCACGTGGTTTTCGGACACGCTGGCAACAGCGCTGCGGTGTTCCCCATGCAGCGTATCGGCATCAATGTCTGGCCGCTCAATACCGTGCAGTTCTCCAACCACACTCAGTATGGACACTGGGCGGGGGAAGTGCTGGCGCCGCAGCAAATTCCTGCGCTGGTCGAGGGGATTGCGGCCATTGGCGAGCTGGGCAACTGCGATGCCGTGCTTTCGGGCTATCTGGGCAGCGCGGCGCAGGGCCGGGCGATTCTGACGGCAGTGGCGCAGATCAAGCGCGCCAACCCGCGCGCGCTGTACCTGTGCGACCCGGTCATGGGCCATCCCGAGAAGGGTTGCATCGTGCCCCAGGAAGTCAGTGATTTCCTGCTGGAGGAAGCCGCGGCGGTTGCGGATTTCCTCTGCCCCAATCAACTGGAGCTGGACAGCTTCTGCGGGCGCAAACCGACTTCGCTGCTCGACTGCCTGGCGATGGCGCGCTCGCTGCTGGCTCGCGGGCCGAAGGCGATCGTCGTCAAACACCTGGATTATCCGGGCAAACCCGCCGACGGCTTCGAAATGCTGCTGGTGACCGAGCAGGAAAGCTGGCACCTGCGCCGGCCGCTGCTGGCTTTCCCCCGTCAGCCGGTGGGCGTGGGCGACCTGACCTCGGGGCTCTTTCTGTCGAAGGTGTTGCTCGGGGAGGATTTGCGCAGCGCCTTTGAATACACGGCGTCGGCGGTGCATGAAGTGCTGCTGGAGACCCAGGCCTGCGGCAGTTACGAGCTCGAGCTGGTGCGCGCGCAGGACCGGATTGCGCATCCGCGGGTGAAGTTCGAAGCGGTTCGTTTGAACGCCTGATAAATAGCCCGTAGCAGCACGGCTTGCCGGCGGGGCGGTGTGTCAGGCGACATGTTCGTCACAGACATATCGCACCCGCCGGCAAGCCGTGCTGCTACGGACCGTATTTATCCAGAACAGACGTCCAGGACGATCACACCCCGTCTTCGCGAATTTCGCGGTAGCGCTTTTCCAGTTCCTGACGAATCTGCCGGCGCTGCTGGGCCTGTACGTAGCGGCGCTTGCCTTCGCTGCTCTCGGGCACCAGCGGCGGTACGCTCACCGGCTTGCGCTGGTCGTCCACGGCCACCATGGTGAAGAAGCAGCTGTTGGAGTGACGCACCGAGCGCTCGCGGATGTTCTCGGTCACCACCTTGATCCCGACTTCCATCGAGGTGTTGCCGGTGTAGTTCACCGAGGCGAGAAAGGTCACCAGCTCGCCGACGTGCACCGGCTCGCGGAAAATCACCTGGTCCACCGACAGCGTCACGACATAACGGCCTGCATAACGGGCCGCGCAGGCGTAGGCCACTTCGTCGAGGTACTTGAGAAGGGTGCCGCCGTGCACGTTGCCAGAAAAGTTGGCCATGTCCGGGGTCATCAATACAGTCATCGACAGCTGGGAGTTTCCGGGTTCCATAGCGTGCTCACGGTCAATTGAGTCAAGTTGGCACCTTGCTGGTGCTCGGGTTCTGATTGGCAATCAAAGCCAACGATATCAGGACGCAAACCGCCGCGTTGCCGTCACGCCTGATGCCTATCTGTTTCTATATATTGCACCGGCTTTACGCTCTTTTGTGCAGTGTTAACCTGCGAAAACCCTTGGATGGGGTATTTCCTGCGTTCCGGTCAGAATTTTCCGACACCGTTGGCGGCTTTTCGCACAGCAGTCGCTTCCCTTCGAGGCGAGAACGCGCATATCACTGCTTGTGACAAGGAGCCGCGCCATGCACGCCATCAGTTTTATTCAGGATCTGGCCGTCATCATGCTCGTGGCCGGTGTGGTGACGGTGCTCTTTCATCGTCTCAAGCAACCGGTGGTGCTGGGTTACATCGTCGCCGGTTTCATCATCGGCCCGCACACCCCGCCGTTCGGCCTGATTCACGACGAAGAGACCATTAAGACCCTCGCCGAGCTCGGGGTGATTTTCCTCATGTTCTGCCTGGGGCTGGAATTCAGCCTGCGCAAGCTGTTCAAGGTCGGCGCCACTGCGTTCATTGCCGCGTTTCTCGAAATCATGCTGATGATCTGGATCGGCTACGAGATCGGCCAATACTTCGGCTGGAGCACCATGGATTCGCTGTTCCTGGGCGCGATCCTGGCCATTTCCTCGACCACCATCATCGTAAAAGCGCTCAATGACCTGAAGATGAAGAACCAGCGCTTTGCCCAGCTGATCTTCGGCGTGCTGATCGTCGAGGACATCCTGGGGATTGGCATCATCGCGCTGCTCTCGGGTATCGCCGTGAGCGGCACGGTCAGCTCCGGCGAAGTGTTCTCCACGGTGGGCAAGCTCTCGTTGTTCATGATCGTCGCGCTGGTCATCGGCATCCTGCTGGTGCCGCGCCTGCTGGCTTACGTGGCGAAGTTCGAGAGCAACGAGATGTTGCTGATCACGGTGCTGGGCCTGTGTTTCGGTTTCTGTCTGCTGGTGGTGAAACTGGAATACAGCATGGTGCTGGGCGCGTTCCTGATCGGCGCGATCATGGCCGAATCCCGGCAGTTGAAGAAAATCGAGCACCTGATCGAGCCGGTTCGCGACATGTTCAGCGCCATCTTCTTTGTCGCCATCGGCCTGATGATCGATCCGAAGATTTTGCTCGAATACGCCTGGCCGATTGCGGTGATCACCGTCGCGGTGGTGCTGGGCAAAATGTTGTCCTGCGGCTTGGGGGCGTTTATCGCCGGCAATGACGGCAAGACCTCACTGCGCGTGGGCATGGGGCTGTCACAGATCGGTGAGTTTTCCTTCATCATCGCGGCGCTGGGGATGACGCTGCAGGTCACCAGCGATTTCCTCTATCCCGTGGCTGTGGCCGTGTCCGCTATCACCACGTTGCTGACGCCTTACCTGATTCGCGCGGCCGATCCGCTGTCGCATTCCCTCGGCGCCGTGGTGCCGCAGCGGGTCGCGCGAGTGTTCGGCCTGTACGGGGAATGGCTGCGCAGCATTCAGCCGCAGGGGCAGGGCGCACTACTGGCGTCGATGATCCGCAGGATTCTGCTGCAGGTGGGCGTGAACCTGGCGTTGGTGGTGGCGATCTTCTTCTGCGGCGTGTATTTCGCCGAGCGCATTGGTGACTGGTTCAGCGAGTGGATCAGCGAAGTCGGTCAGCAGAAGGCCGCTGTGTGGGGCGCATCGCTGCTGTTGTCGCTGCCGTTCCTGATCGCGGCCTATCGCAAGCTCAAGGCGCTGTCGATGCTGCTGGCAGAGATGAGCGTCAAGCCGGAAATGGCCGGGCGCCATACCGAGCGGGTGCGGCGGGTGATCGCCGAGGTGATCCCCTTGCTGTCGCTGTCGGTGATTTTCGTGCTGATCGCGCTGCTTTCGGCGAGCATGTTGCCCACCAGCGAGTGGCTGCTCTTGATCGTGATGGTCGCGGCGGTGGTGGCCGCGGTGCTGTGGCGCTGGTTCATCCGCGTGCATACGCGCATGCAGATCGCGCTGCTGGAGACACTGGGGAACAATCAGGAACCTTCGGAGCGCTAGGCTCGCAGCACTGAATTCAGAAGCATGGCCTCCGAAGGTTCAAGGGGGGGCGTCCTCAGCTTTCCAGCCAGACGTCCCGCGCCCAGTGCCACACTGATTCCCAGCTTTCCTCGGTGACGAGTTCTTCTTCGCCGGACCACAGCACCACGGTGCCGTCTTCTTCCACGCAGTAGTAGTCGTCGCCGTCTTGGCAGAGCGGGATCAGGTCGCGCGGCACGCCGGCGTCCCAGGCGTTGGCCGCCACTTCCGGCAGGTAGGTGTGCGAACCCGGGTCAGTGACGGTGACGGGCTCCAGGCTGCCGTAGACCACGTCGCTCACGTGCAGCAAAAATTCCTTGAAGACAAAAGGAATGTTGATGAACAGCTCTTCTTCGATTTCGACCAGCTGATCTTCGTCCGGCAGCTCAAGCGGGACGGGAACCGGCTCATTGGCTTCACGGAGTTGTTCGATGACTTCTTCCACGACGTGGATCCTCTAACGATTTGCGCGGGTTATACAGTAGCTCAAAGACATCACCAAATTAAACGCGGGGTTCAAAAAAGCAAAACCCCGAACAGAGTCGGGGTTTTGGATCAGCGAAGCGGCAAAGAGTTTCAGCCGTTCTGGCGAATACCTGCCACCAGCCAAGGCTGGTTTTCGCCCGGGGCGCGTTCCATGTTCCAGCTTTCGCTGAACACTTCACCCTGGTCGAAGCGCGAGGTCTTGGCCACGCCGGCGAAGGTCAGGGTGGCGATGGTCTTGTCGGCGCGATCGTCCAGGCCTTCCAGTTGCACGGTCAGGTTGTCGATGTAGGTCGACTGGAAGCCGTCACCCAGGTCGGCGCGTTCTTTCTTCAGGAACTGCAGCATCTGCGGGGTCACGAACTCGGCGATCTTGTCCATCTCGTTCGCGTCCCAGTGCTGCTGCAGCGACTGGAAGTGCGTGCGTGCTGCTTCAAGGAAGCGCTCTTCGTTGAACCAGGCCGGGGCGTTGATCACCGGACGCGCAGCGGCCGAAGAACCACCGAACATCGAATTGTTCGGCTGAGCAGGCTGTTCGAAGGTTTCACGCTGGTACGGCGCGCCAGCCGGGGCCATCTGTGGCTCCTGCTTGCGACGACGGGCCGCGATGAAGCGGAAGATCACGAAGGCGATGACCGCCATGATCAGGATGTCGAAGAACTGCATGCCTTCGAAACCGCCGCCCATGAACATGGAAGCCAGCAGGCCACCGGCAGCGATACCGGCCAATGGGCCCAGCCACTTGGAAGCACCGCCTGCAGCAGGCGCAGGACGGCCAGCGGCGTTAGGGGCGGCAGCAGGAGCGGATGGGGCTGTCTGACGCGCCTGGTGGGTAGGCGCCGAGCCCATGCTCTTGCCACCACCGAAACGCGCTGCGTTGGCATCCAGACTCATGGTGAGTCCGATGACCAGCGCCAAAGCGATGCTTAGAAAACGTTGCATATTGGGATTTCCCGTTTGTGGATTGCACGCGCGCCATATTGAACAGGACAAATGTGTCTGACCAGCGACCAAATGTTTCTGGCTTTTGCGTGGATCTCAATAGCGCCCGTAATACTTGGGTCGTAGGGCTATGGAGAAAGTTCTGTAGGAAAGATGAGGGCGCGTTGTAGGAATGCAAGGGGCCAACGCAATACGCCCCGTAGCAGCACGGCTTGCCGGCGGGGCGATCTTGAGACCGATCCCGCCGGCAAGCCGTGCTGCTACAGAGCGAGGTGTTTCATTCACATTAGCGTTGAATGATATGCCGCATTCGCCAGCAAGCCGGCTCCCACATAGGTTAGAGGCGAAGCTTCAAACCGGCTCCAGCTTCGCGTAGCCCAGCATCAGCCACTTGCTGCCCTCGGCGAAATTCACCTGCACCCGTGCCTGGGCACCGGCGCCTTCGAAGTTGAGGATCACTCCCTCGCCGAACACCGCGTGCTGCACGCGTTGGCCGAGGGAGAACTGGCTTTGCGGAATGCCTTCGCCGTCGAACAGGCGGCTCGGTGCCATCGTCTTGGAGCCGCCGAACGGCCGCGAGACGCTGTTGGACAGGCGCACCTCCTGAATCAGATTCGGCGGAACCTCGCGTACGAAACGCGACACCTTGTTGTAGGTCTCGCTGCCGTACAGGCGTCGGGTCTCGGCGTAGGTCAGCACCAGATGCTGCATGGCGCGGGTGATGCCGACGTAGGCCAGGCGGCGTTCTTCTTCGAGACGCCCCGGTTCTTCCAAGCTCATCTTGTGCGGGAACAGGCCTTCTTCCATACCTACCAGGAACACGTACGGGAATTCCAGGCCCTTGGCGCTGTGTAGCGTCATCAGCTGAATGCTGTCTTCGTGCTCGTCGGCCTGGGTGTCGCCGGCTTCCAGCGACGCATGGCCGAGGAAAGCCGCCAGCGGTGTCAGGTCTTCCTCGCCTTCGCTGGTTTCGAAGGCGCGGGCGGCGCTGACCAGTTCCTCAAGGTTTTCCACCCGGGCCTGGCCTTTCTCGCCTTTTTCTTCCTGGTGATAAGTGATCAGCCCGGACTGCTCGATGACGGTCTGGGTCATCAGGTGCAGCGGCATGTCGGTGACCTTGGCCGCGAGGTTTTCGATCAGCTCGATAAAGGCACCCAGCGCGCTGGCCGCGCGACCGGTCAGGCCTTTGTTGGCCACCAGCAGGCGCATGGATTCCCACATCGAAACGTCGGCGTGGCGCGCGTGTTCTCGGATGGCTTCGACGGTCTTCTCGCCGATGCCGCGCGGTGGCACGTTGATCACCCGCTCCAGCGCAGAATCGTTGCCGCGGCCATCGATCAGCCGCAGGTACGCCATGGCGTTCTTGATCTCGGCGCGCTCGAAGAAGCGCTGGCCGCCATAGATGCGGTACGGGATGCGTTCGCGTAGCAAGGCTTCTTCCAGCACCCGCGACTGGGCGTTGGAGCGGTACAGAATGGCGATATCGCTGCGCGACAGGCCGGTCTTGATCGCGCTTTCGATGGTTTCCACCACGTAACGCGCTTCGTCGTGTTCGTTGAACGCGGCGTACAGGCTGATCAGCTCGCCGTCGCCGACGTCGGTCCACAATTCCTTGCCCAGACGCCCGCTGTTGTTGACGATCAGCCCGTTGGCGGCCTTCAGGATGCTGGCCGTGGAGCGGTAGTTCTGCTCCAGGCGGATGATTTCGGTGTCAGGGAAGTCATCGGAGTACTGATGAATATTCTCGATCTTCGCCCCGCGCCAGCCGTAAATCGACTGGTCGTCGTCGCCGACCACCATCAGGCTGTCGCCGCCCTTGGCCAACAGGCGCAACCAGGCGTACTGCACGGCGTTGGTGTCCTGGAACTCGTCCACCAAAATGTGTCGGAAACGGCGCTGGTAATGCTCCAGCAGGCCCGGATTGTCGCGCCACAGGTCCAGCGCTCGCAGCAGCAGCTCCGAGAAATCGATGACGCTGGCGCGCTGGCAGGCCGCTTCGTAATTCTCGTAAATGGCCTTCATGGTGCTCAGGAACAGGTCGCCCGCAGCCTGGATGTGCTTGGGCCGCAGGCCTTCGTCCTTCTGGCCGTTGATGAACCACTGCGCTTGACGCGCGGGCCATTTCTGCTCGTCCAGGCCCATTTCACGGATCACCCGCTTGACCAGGCGCTGCTGGTCGTCGCTGTCGAGGATCTGGAAGTTCTGGTTCAGCCCCGCTTCCTGCCAGTGCGCCCGCAACAGGCGATGCGCCAGCCCGTGGAAGGTGCCGACCCACATGCCTGCCGGGCTGATGCCCATCAGTTGCTCGATGCGGTGGCGCATCTCGGCGGCGGCCTTGTTGGTGAACGTCACCGACAGGACCGAATGCGGCGAGGCGTTCTCGACCTGCATCAGCCAGGCGATGCGGTGCACGAGCACGCGGGTTTTGCCGGAACCAGCGCCGGCCAGGACCAACTGACGGCCAACGGAGGCGGCTACGGCCTGGCGCTGGGCATCGTTGAGGGAATTGAGCAGGAGGGAGAGGTCGTCATTATGCATCGGCGCATTCTAGGGTGAGGCGGGGACGGCGGGCAAACGCTAACGCCGGTCGGTCGTCGTGCGCGATGAGCCATTCACAGAATTAATTTTTCTGACTGTATGGTCTCGTCGGTGGCTTGTGTATGCTCCGCTGACGATCAAGGCCCACTAATTACAAGAATCGCCATGACCACCAGCTCAGACGCCCCGGCCAACTCTGTGGCGACACGCCGTGTCATCCGCAAACAGTTCGCGACCCAGCTTGCAGTCGAGCGCACCCGTCTTCTTTATCAGGGGTCGCTGCTGCCGACCCTGTTCATGTTCATCAACGGCATGCTCTGCGCCTGGCTGCTCTGGAGCCCGGAACGCTATGTGCTGGTCGGCATCTGGGTCGGCTGGCTGTCGGCGCTGGTGTGTCTGCGCGTGCTGCAGGTGGCGGCGTTTCGTGCCGCGGCGCCCGAGCAACAGGCCCGGCCGATATGGCGGCGGATGTTTCTGGCCGGTGCCTGCGTCAGTGGTTTCACGCTGTCCAGCGCCGCGCTGATGGTGGTGCCGGTCGAGAGTTTCATCCAGCAGGCCTGGGTGTTCGGCCTGGTCGGCGCGGCGACTTTGTCGGCCAGCGTGGCCTACGCGGCGAGCATTCCGGCCTTCCTGACCTTTACCGTGCCGTGCCTGCTGCCGCCGATCGTGTACCTGTTCTGGGGCGGCGACGTGCCGTTGCGCGGCTGGGCGTGGCTGGGGCTGATTCTGTTGCTGGCGCTGATCGTGGTGACCGCCCAGGTCAACCGCCTGATCCAGCGCGGCCTGACCCGGCGCTTCCAGAATCAGGCGCTGATCGAGCACCTGCAGGAGGCGCAGGCCAGAAGCGACGCGCTCAATCAGGAACTGGCCCGACACTACGAGGAACGCACCCGCTACCTGTCGCACTACGACGAGCTGACCGGCCTGGCGAACCGTTCGCTGTTCAACGAGCGGCTGCGCGAGGCCAATCTGCGCGTGGGCCAGGGCAGGCAGAACCTGGCCTTGCTGCACATCAATCTGGATCGTTTCAAGCTGCTCAACGACAGCCTCGGGCTGGAGGTCGCCGACCAGCTGCTGCGCCAGGTCGGGCGCAGGCTGAGCACCGAGCTCTCCGAGGCCGATACCATCGCCCGGCTGTCGGCCGATGAGTTCGCTGTGCTGTTCGACACTTACGGCAACCTCACCACGCTGGCGCGCATCACTACGCGCCTGCTGGCCAAGCTGCGCTCGCCGTTGTCGGTGTCCGGGCATGAGCTGGTGGTCAATGCGTCCATCGGCATCGCCTTTCTGCCGGAGTCAGGCAGGGACGTTGCTGCACTGGTCAGCCAGGCCAACATGGCGATGCAGCACGCCAAGCATTTGGGCGGCAACAATTTCCAGTTCTACACCGAGAGCCTTCAGGCGCGCACGCTGGAGCGTCTGCAGCTGGAGATCCAACTGCGCCGGGCCATCGAGGAAGGGCAGCTGGAAGTCTTCTACCAACCCAAGCTGGAGCTGGCGACCGGGCATCTGAGTTCCGCCGAAGCCTTGGTGCGCTGGCGCCATCCGGTGCGCGGGATGGTGCCGCCGGGCGAGTTCATCGGGCTTGCCGAGGAAACCGGGCTGATCGCCGACATCGGCGAGTTCGTGCTGCGCCGCGCCTGTCGCCAGGCCTGCGAGTGGCAGCGCAGTGGCCTGGCGCCGATACGGGTCTCGGTGAACCTGTCGGTGCATCAGTTGCGCCAAGGCAAGCTGGTGAGTCTGGTGCGCCAGGTGCTCGACGAAACCGGGCTGATGCCCGAGTACCTCGAACTGGAACTGACCGAGAGCCAGTTGCTCGACAGCGTCGAGCACATCATCAGCACCTTCCAGCAGTTGCGCGAGTTGGGCGTGAAGCTGGCCATCGACGATTTCGGCACCGGCTATTCCTCATTGAGTTACCTCAAGCGCTTTCCGGTGGACTACGTGAAGATCGACCAGGCCTTTATCCGCGGCTTGAACGAAGGCACCGAAGACGCCGCGATCACCCGCGCCATCATCGCCATGGCCCACAGCCTGGAGTTGAAGGTGGTGGCCGAGGGCGTGGAAGATGAGCAGCAATTGGCGTTTCTAAAGGCGCACCACTGCGATGAGGTGCAAGGCTACTTGATCAGTCGGCCGGTGGAGGCGAGTTCGATGGGCGATGTCCTGCGCGATTGTGTAGTGAATGCCTGGAGTCATGCGTGAAAAGTCCTACACTCCATCGCGACGAGTCCTGCATGGACGATCGTTTGCGTTATCCAGCCTCGTTTAGCTGTGCGGCTTGCAGGTCATGTAGTATAACTACAAGAAAGCTACAACCCGGCCCATCCTTCTCATGAGTCCTGTCCTTTGAATCTGTTGCAGCACATTGCCCAGTCCCGCCATCTCTTGCGTAAGTCGGAGCTCAAGGTAGCAGACCATGTGCTGCTCGATCCGGCAGCCGTGATGCACAGCTCCATGGCCGATCTGGCCCACAGCGTCGGCATCAGCGAACCCACCATCGTGCGTTTCTGCCGTGCCATCGGCTGCACCGGCTTTCAGGACCTGAAGCTCAAGCTGGCCCAGAGCCTGGCGGCGGGCGCCAGTTTCGGCCAGTTCGCGATCCATGAAGACGATTCGGTTTCCGACTACAGCCTGAAAATCTTCGACACCACGCTGCACACGCTGATGGAGGTCCGCGAGAAGCTCGACCCCCATGCGCTGCAGGCCGCGGTGTCGGTGATGGCTTCGGCTCATCGCGTCGAGTTCTACGGCTTTGGTGCGTCGGGCGCTGTGGCCGCGGACGCGCAGCACAAGTTCTTCCGCTTGCTGCTGACGGCGGCGTCCTACTCGGACCCGCACATGCAGGCCATGTCGGCGGTGACGCTCAAGCCGACCGACGTCGCGGTGTGCATCTCGCAGTCCGGCCGCTCGAAGGACCTGCTGATCACCGCCAACCTGGTGCGCGAGAGTGGCGCCAACCTGATCACCCTGTGCCCGAGCCAGACCCCGCTGGCCGAGCTGTCGACGGTCAACCTGGCCATCGACGTGCACGAAGACACGGAGATCTACACGCCGTTGACCTCGCGCATCGCGCATCTGGTGGTGATCGACGTGCTGGCGATGGGCGTGGCCATGGCGCGCGGCCCAAGCCTGGTCAACCACCTCAAGAGCGTGAAACGCAGCTTGCGCAGCCTGCGGTTGTCGCCCAAGTCGATCAAATCCGCTGAAGACTGAAATCCCGTTGTAGGAGCGCGCTTGCCCGCGATTGCTGTGTGCCATGCAATGTTGTTGCGTCTGACACTCTGCAATCGCGGGCAAGCGCGCTCCTACAGATTGTGTAAAAACATCCTTCACCAACTTGTAACGCTTTCGCCTCCTGATCGTCACTCCCTGCGGCCACTCTGTAACTCCGCACACGCAATGGGAGACAGGATATGCCTCGGCACTACGATGACTCGCAGAACTCCAGCGTCAAAACCCGCCGTCAGCAGGAAGACCAGCGCCGCATGGCGTTTCGGCGTGCGATTGAAACCCGTTTCGAAGACCGCCGCCTGACCCTCGAATACGACGATTACCTGGAAGTGGCCGGCAATTTCTGGCAAGGCGCTAGCGCGTCGGAAGCTGGCCGTCAAAGCGTGACATCAGCTCGCTGATCTGTGCACGTTCGGTGCGGATGAACGCAAGAAAGGCGTGAGCCACGGGCGATAGCCGCTTTTCCCGAGCCTGCACCACGCACCAGCTGCGATACAGCGGCAACTCGGCCACCGGCAGCTCCTTGAGGGTTGCAGTGGCCAGTTCCAGGCTCAGTGCATGCCGTGTAAGCAGGGCGACCCCCAGCCCTGCCACCACGCATTCGCGCTGCGCTTCGGCCGAGGACACCTCCAGTGTGTGTTCGAAGTGGATGCGTTTTTCCTTGAAATATTCCTCGCATGCCCTGCGCGTCCCCGAGCCTTGCTCGCGGATCACCAGTGTGTGGCTTTCCAGATCCTTGAGCGAGGGGTTGGGCAGCTGCGAAAGCGGGTGGTCCGGGCGCGCCACGGCAACGATCGGGTTGTTGAGGAACGGTAGAAACTCCAGGCCCATGTCTTGCGGCACCATCGACATCACCACCAGATCATCGCGGTTGTCGGAAAGCCTGCGAATCACCTGCGCACGATTGACCACGGTCAGATTCAGCATGACTTCGGGGTATTGGCGTTTAAATGCGGCGAACAGGTGGGGAACGAAGTACTTGGCGCTGGATTCGATGGCGAGTTTCAGTTGCCCCTGCAGCGAGCCTTGCATGTCGGACAACTGCATGTCGAGGTTCTCCAGGCGGCCGAAAATGTCACGGCTGGCCTGTTGCAGCGCCTCGGCGGCTTCGGTCAGGTAGAGCTTCTTGCCCACGTACTCGAACAGGGGCTGGCCGATCAGCTCTTCGAGCTGACGAATCTGCAGGCTGACCGCCGGTTGAGTGAGCGACATTTCCTCGGCCGCGCGGCTGTAGGAGCGCAGATCGCAGACTTCATTGAAGATCCGCAATTGACGCAATGTCATACGCATCAATGACTTACGCAATTTTCAAAGGCTCCGCAAATGGCTGAAAGGCAGACTATAAGGTTTTACTTATGTTTAACCCAATTTTTACTCATTTTTGTTAATTGCTGATTCGTCATAGGGTGAGCCCATCGCTGCGACGCAACATGCTGCAACATTGATGCGCAAAGTCGCCGCGTACTGACCGGCTCACCGGTCCGTCTGAACATCGGTCGAGGAAATGCCAGTGATAACAAAAATCCTGATCGCCAACCGTGGAGAAATCGCTGTCCGTATCGTGCGCGCCTGCGCCGAAATGGGCATCCGTTCGGTGGCGATCTATTCCGACGCAGACCGTCACGCGCTCCATGTGAAGCGTGCAGACGAGGCGTATGGCATTGGTTCCGAGCCGCTGGAGGGTTATCTGAACCCGCGCAAGCTGGTGAACCTGGCCGTGGAAACCGGTTGCGACGCACTGCACCCCGGTTATGGCTTCCTCTCGGAAAACGCCGAACTGGCGGAGATCTGCGCCGAACGTGGAATCAAATTCATTGGTCCGTCCGCTGAAGTCATTCGCCGCATGGGCGACAAGACCGAAGCGCGGCGCAGCATGATCAAGGCGGGCGTGCCGGTCACGCCGGGCACCGAAGGCAACGTGGCCGACGTCGAAGAGGCGCTGGCCGAAGGCGACCGCATCGGCTATCCGGTGATGCTCAAGGCCACTTCCGGTGGTGGCGGGCGCGGTATTCGGCGCTGCAACAGCCGCGATGAGCTCGAGCAGGCCTTCCCGCGGGTCATTTCCGAAGCGACCAAGGCGTTCGGCAAGGCCGAAGTGTTCCTCGAAAAATGCATCGTCAACCCCAAACACATCGAGGCGCAGATCATTGGTGACAGCTTTGGCAACGTGGTGCACCTGTTCGAGCGTGACTGCTCGATCCAGCGCCGCAACCAGAAGCTCATCGAAATCGCTCCCAGCCCACAGCTGACCCCCGAACAGCGCGCCTACATCGGCGACCTGTCGGTGCGCGCGGCCAAGGCCGTGGGCTACGAGAACGCCGGTACCGTGGAGTTCCTGCTCGC
Organism: Pseudomonas sp. 2; assembly: GCF_056627435.1. Taxonomy (NCBI): domain Bacteria; kingdom Pseudomonadati; phylum Pseudomonadota; class Gammaproteobacteria; order Pseudomonadales; family Pseudomonadaceae; genus Pseudomonas; species Pseudomonas sp. 2. The sequence goes on along the minus strand of NZ_JBWXNG010000009.1, from coordinate 115,078 downwards.
CGAGGGCGAGGTGTACTTCATGGAAATGAACACTCGGGTGCAGGTGGAACACACCATCACCGAGGAAATCACCGGGATCGACATCGTCCGCGAGCAGATCCGCATTGCGTCCGGGCTGCCACTGTCGGTCAAGCAGGAAGACATCATTCACCGTGGCTTCGCGTTGCAGTTCCGGATCAACGCCGAAGACCCGAAAAACAACTTCCTGCCCAGTTTCGGCAAGATCACCCGTTACTACGCACCCGGCGGGCCTGGCGTGCGAACCGACACGGCGATCTACACCGGCTACACCATTCCGCCGTTCTACGACTCGATGTGCCTGAAGCTGATCGTCTGGGCGCTGACCTGGGAAGAGGCGATGGACCGTGGCCTGCGCGCGCTCGACGACATGCGCCTGCAGGGCGTGAAGACCACCGCCGCCTACTATCAGGAAATCCTGCGCAATCCGGAATTCCGCAGCGGCCAGTTCAATACCAGCTTCGTGGAAAGCCACCCTGAACTGACCAACTACTCGATCAAGCGCAAACCCGAAGAGCTGGCCCTGGCCATCGCCGCCGCCATCGCCGCCCACGCAGGCCTGTGAGGAACACAACAATGTCCAAGAAGATTTTTGTAACTGACACCATCCTGCGCGACGCTCACCAATCGCTGCTCGCCACCCGCATGCGCACCGAAGACATGCTGCCGATCTGCGAGAAGCTCGACAAAGTCGGCTACTGGTCGCTGGAAGTCTGGGGCGGCGCGACCTTCGACGCCTGTGTGCGCTTTCTGAAGGAAGACCCATGGGAGCGCCTGCGCCAGTTGCGCGCTGCACTGCCCAACACCCGCCTGCAGATGCTGCTGCGCGGCCAGAACCTGCTGGGCTACCGCCATTACAGCGACGACGTGGTCAAGGCCTTCGTCGCCAAGGCGGCGGTCAACGGCATCGACGTGTTCCGCATCTTCGACGCCATGAACGACGTGCGTAACCTGCGCGTGGCCATCGAAGCCGTGAAGGCTGCTGGCAAGCACGCTCAAGGGACCATCGCCTACACCGTCAGCCCCGTGCACACCATCGACGCGTTCGTGGCCCAGGCCAAGCAGATGGAAGCCATGGGTTGCGACTCGGTAGCGATCAAGGACATGGCCGGCCTGCTGACCCCGTTCGCTACCGGCGAGCTGGTCAAGGCGCTGAAGGCCGAGCAGTCGCTGCCGGTGTTCATCCATTCCCATGACACTGCAGGCCTGGCCGCGATGTGCCAGCTCAAGGCGGTGGAAAACGGCGTCGACCACATCGACACCGCGATCTCCAGCTTCGCCTGGGGCACCAGCCATCCGGGCACCGAGTCGATGGTCGCCGCGCTCAAGGGCAGCGAATTCGACACCGGCCTGGACCTGGAACTGCTGCAGGAAATCGGCCTGTACTTCTACGCCGTGCGTAAGAAGTATCACCAGTTCGAGAGCGAATTCACCGCAGTCGACACCCGCGTTCAGGTCAACCAGGTGCCGGGCGGCATGATTTCCAACCTGGCCAACCAGCTCAAGGAGCAGGGCGCACTGAACCGCATGGCGGAAGTGCTGGCCGAGATCCCGCGCGTGCGCAAGGACCTGGGCTACCCGCCGCTGGTGACCCCGACCTCGCAGATCGTCGGCACCCAGGCGTTCTTCAACGTGCTGGCCGGCGAGCGCTACAAGACCATCACCAACGAAGTGAAGCTCTACCTCACCGGCGGCTACGGCAAGGCGCCGGGCCAAGTGGACGAGAAGCTGCGTCGTCAGGCCATCGGTAACGAAGAGCTGATCGACGTGCGTCCGGCCGACCTGCTCAAGCCGGAAATGACCAAGCTGCGCGGGGAAATCGGCGCACTGGCGCAATCCGAAGAGGACGTCCTGACTTACGCGATGTTCCCGGACATTGGCCGCAAGTTCCTTGAAGAACGCGCTGCGGGCACCCTGACGCCGGAAGCGCTGCTGCCGATCCCCGAGCCGGGCGCGGTGGCCAAGGTGGGCGGTGAGGGCGTACCGACCGAGTTCGTCATCGACGTGCATGGCGAAACCTATCGCGTCGACATCACCGGCGTGGGCGTCAAGGCCGAAGGCAAGCGCCACTTCTATCTGTCCATCGACGGCATGCCGGAAGAAGTGGTGTTCGAACCGCTCAACGAATTCGTCGGCGGCGGCATCGGCAAACGCGCCCAGGCCAGCAAGCCGGGCCACGTCAGCACCACCATGCCGGGCAACATCGTCGATGTGCTGGTCAAGGAAGGCGACACGGTCAAGGCTGGCCAGGCGGTGTTGATCACCGAAGCCATGAAGATGGAAACCGAGGTTCAGGCCGCGGTGGCCGGCAAGGTCGTGGCGATCAACGTTGCCAAGGGCGACCGGGTGAATCCGGGTGAGATTCTGATCGAGATCGAATGATCGAAGATTGAAGGCCGCTCGCGCGCAGATGCGAGCGGCCTGATGGTTACCTCTGGGGGAGCTCTCGTGGCTCCTCTTTTTTTGCCTGCGAACCACCGATCCAGCCTCTGCCCGGAGGGCGTGGGAGCCCGACTTGTCGGCGATCTGGCGCGAAGCGGCAGTAAAACCTGACGACTCAATATGTCTGACACAGCCGAGTTGTCTGATTTTACTGCCGCTTCGCGGCAGATCGCGGGACAAGCGCCGCTCCTACGGCCTTCGGCCAGAATCAAGAGCGATTACGTGTTTGACCGCCGATCTTAGAAACTCATCTGCCACTGGCCCATCAGCGCGTGGTTGCGGCTGTTGCTGCCCAGTTCGCCGTTGTAGCCGACGCTCAGGGTCTGGCGCGCGGTGATGCCCAGGTTCAGGCCGGCTTCGATGACCAGGCTGTCGCGATCCAGCGCCGTGCCTTCGACGCTGAAGGCGCTGCCGCCGAGCACGAAAGCCTGGCGGGTTTCGCTGTCGACGTCGCCGTAGGTGTGGCGCCAGCCCAGGCTCGCCCGTGGCGTCAGGCTCATGCCGTTTTCCAGCTGGCTGAGTTGGGCGAAGCGCACGCCGAAGGTGCTGGTCACGTTGTCCTGGCTTTGCGAGTCGACGCTCAGGGCCGCCGCGCCGCCTTTTTCGGTGTAGCTGTCGCGGTGGTAGCGCTGATAACCCAAGTTGGCGAACGGCTCGACGTTCAAGCGCCCGCTGCCCATCGCATAACCCAGTTCGGCGAAGGCCTGCTGGCTGTCGGCGTCGTAGTCGCCTTTCGGGCGATCGCTGAAGCCGTCGAACTGCACGCTACGCTTGCTCTCGCCATTATGACGGCTATACGCCGCGCCCAGGCGCAGTGCCACCGGCCCGTCCTGACGCTGGGCGTAGGCGCCCAGGTGCCAGCTGTTGACCTTGCCGTCGACTCCGGTGCTGTCCAGGTCGGTGCGCGAGTAACCGCCCAGCAGGCCCACGCGCCAGGCCGGGCTCAGCGACCAGTCGACGCCCAGCACGCTGCCTTTGGTGCGCTGCTCAAGGCCTGCGCTGCCATGGGAGCCATCGAACTTGCCGTAGCTGCCGATGCCCTGCAGCCAGACGCGGCCACGGGCGTTCGGATCGTTGAGGTTGCGCGCGGCGTCCGGCACGCCGGTGGCGGCCAGGGTCGGGGTGTCCTTGTCGTCCATGCCCACCAGCAGGCTGGCGCCGCTGCTCATGCCGGTCATCGCCGACATCATGGTGGCGCTGACTTGCGAGGTGCCGCTCAGGGTGGCGCTGGTCAGGTTGGCGTTGCTGCTGCCCGCCAGCTGCTCGATGGCCGTGCCGGCCGATGAAGTGCTGGTGTTGAGCAGCGCGTTGTACAGCGCGTTGTTCTTGCCCAGCGTGGCCAGGCTGGTGGCCGCCTTGCCGCCGTTGCCGGTGCTGGCGTAATCGTTGAAGGCCACGTCGTTGCGGGTGTAGGTCAGGCCGACGCTGGTGGGCTGGTAAGTCAGGGTCGGGGTGAGAAACGCATAGTCGCTGCTCACGCTGCCAAAGGTACCGGTGATGCTGCCCGCCTGCAGCACGGTGTACTGGCTCTGCCACGGGTAAGTGCCGGGGCTGGCGTTGACCACCAGCGAGGCGCCGTTGAGGTTGGCATTGCCGCTGACCTTGACCGTGGCGCTGCCGCCGTCGGCATCTGCGCCGAAGGCCAGTGTCGAGCCGCTGCCCATGTTCAGGTTGCCGTTGACCTGTGCCGCGCCCAGGGCCTTGCTGGCCACCAGCGTGCCGTTGACGTTCAGGCCACCCACCGAGCCGCCACCGGCGAACACGCCGCCCTGGTCGACGGTCATGCTGCCGGCGATACCGCCCTGGTTGATCAGGCGTGCGCCGCTGGAAACACTGCCGCCATCGCTGAAGTCGCCGCTGCCGGTCAGGGTCCAGGTGCCGCTGCGTACTTGCAGGGTTTCGAAGTTCTGGCTGGCGCCGAAGCTGCCACCCAGCACATCGTCCATGATCACGCTGTCAGTGCCGGTGCCGCCATCGACTAGCCCGACGAACTGGCTGTTGTGGCCCAGGGTCAGGGTGTCGTTGCCGCCGCCCATGTCCAGCGCCAGGCCGTTGCTGCCGCTGATCAGGCCGTTGTTGTAGACGTTGTCGGCGAACTCGCCCACCAGTTTGATGCCGTAGCCGCCAAGCCCGATGATGGTGCCGTTGTTGATCAGCGTGGTTGCGGCCTTGCCCGAGCCGCCGCTGCCGTCGTCCACCAGAATCGCGTTGTCGACGCTGCTGATCAGCGCCCCGCTGGCGTTATAGATGTAGCCGCCCCCGGCTGCGATACCTTCGCTGCCGTTGGCAAAGCCATTCTTGTCGACACCGCTGGCGCCCAGGCCCTTGATGGTGCCGTAGTTCTCGATGTGGGCAATCAGGTCGATGTCCACGCCGTCGCCGTCGCCATTGGGCTGCAGACCATTGTTGCTGCCGGTGATGGTGCCGTAGTTGATGACCGTGCCGTCGCCGTCGGAGCCGTAGCCCGAGCCGTTACGGCCAATGATGACGCCCGTGCTGTAGTTGATCAGCGTGGCGCCCAGATCGGTGGTGATGCCGTGGCGCCCGCCGGAAATCAGCCCGTAGTTGTTGATGGTCACGCCAGTGGCCGAGTCGACGTCGATACCGTCGAACTTCTGGTCGGCGTTGGTCGAATCGCCCGAGGAGATCTCGCCGTAGTTGGTGATGGTGGCATTGGAGCCGGTTTTCATGCCGTCGCTCAATTCGCCACGGATCAGGCCGCCTGCGCGGTTGATGATGGTGGTGGTCACGCCTGCGCCGCGTACCGAATCCAGATCGATGCCCTGGCCTGTGGAGGAGCGGATGGTGCCGCTGTTGTCGATCAGGATGGTGCCGCTGGGGAAGTTGGTGTCGATGCGCAGGGCATCGTCGTAGCCGTCGATCACGCCGCCTGCGCGGTTGGTGATGCTGTAGTTACGCGCCAGGGTCTTGTCGCCGCTGCTGTCGAACGCCCGGCCGCCTGTGGATTTGATCGTGCCGCTGTTGTCGACCACGACACCCGCGCCGGTGGTCGTGCCCTTGAAGCTGACCGCCTTGCCGCTCGCGGTGATGCCGCCTGTGCTGGTCACCGTCAGTTTGTCGGTGCCGCTCAGCTCGACGCCTGCCTGGTTCGGCGTGGTGATCAGCAAGTCCTGCGCCGCTACGGCATAAGCCTCTGTGGCAAAGCCGCTGGAGACGATGACTGCTATATGCAGGGCGAGGCGAGACGGGGCGCGAGGCATGGCGGACGGCCTTTTTTGTATTAAGGGGCCGTCCTATATAGCGGTTTGATATTACAGCTTTATAACGCGCGAAAATGGGCGAGTGTGTCGACTTGTTTCCCGTCCCGGAAGTTATCCACAGCCAGCCACGCCTCGAAGGCTTTCTCGATGGGCGGCCATTCGCCGTCGATGATCGAGTACCACGCGGTGTCGCGGTTCTGGCCCTTGACGATCATGTGCTGGCGGAAAATTCCCTCATAGCTGAAGCCGAAACGCTCGGCAGCGCGCATTGAGCGGGCGTTGTTGGCATTGCACTTCCATTCCAGGCGGCGGTTGCCCAGCGCGAACGACTCCTTGGCCAGCAGATACACCGCTTCAGTACTTTTTGGCGTGCGCTGCATGGATGCGCCGAAGGTCACGTGGCCGATTTCGATGCGACCCGCGCTTGGCACGATGGACATCAGGCTCAGGAAACCGTCGATTGCGCCGGTCTGCTGATCGATCACGGTGTAGAACCATGGGTCGGTCGAGGCTTGCAGGCCGGTGAGGTAGTCGTTGAATGCCGCGCGTTCGGTGAACGGGCCGACGGCCAGATAATCCCAGAGTTTCGGGTCGGCGCCGGGGCCTTCCAGCGCGCTCCACAGGCCGTCTGCATGTTTGGCGGCGTCGAGTTTTTCCAGGCGCACGAAACGCCCGTTCAGTGTGCGAGTGTCCGGCAGCTTTGCCGATGGCCAGTGTTCGAGGTTCGACATGTTCAGGGTTTCCGGCTCAGATGGGTTTGCGGAACTGGATGAATCCAGGGCGCTCGGCGATGCGCTCGTACAGCTGGATCGCCGTGGCGTTGCTTTCGTGGGTCAGCCAGTGGACCTTGTCGGCGCCGCCGTTCTTGGCCGCGACGTACACGTATTCGATCAACTTGCGGCCAAGACCCGTGCCGCGTTGCTCTGGGGCTACCAGCAAGTCCTGCAGGTAGCAGGAATAGTTGATGCTCCAGTTGGAGCGATGAAAGATGAAATGGACCATGCCGACCGCCTTGCCGTCTACCCACGCCAGCGCTGCGTGGGTGGGCTCGTTGCTGTCCAGAAAACGCTGCCAGGTGCTTTGCGTCACAGCGTCCGGCAATTCGGTTTTGTAGAAAGTCAGGTAGGCCTTCCACAGCGGCAGCCAGGCGGCGTGATCGTCGGCGGTGACAGGACGGATTTGTACCTCAGACACGGGTTTCTCCTTGGCTCATCAAGCGAGCGATTTGCTGATCGTTCTGATCCTGGCTGCTGGCCAGGCCTTTGCTGACGCCGGCGATGTCCTCGGCGCTGCGGTTCTGATTGAGCTTGCGCTTGCCTTCCAGGCGCTCGATGGGAATGGCAAAACCGACGATGCCCTTGAGCATCCCCTGAATGTAGTCGGCCGGCGCATCGCTTACCGCCCAGGGCTCGGCGCGGGCGGATTCGTGCTTGTCGGTCAGGCCGCTGACGATGGCCAGCAGCCGCTCGGGATCGTTGAATGTTTCCGGTTTGCCGTAGGCGTGCACGGCCAGGTAATTCCAGGTCGGCACCACTCTGCCGTGCTCGGCCTTGGCGGCATAAAAGGAAGGGCTGATGTAGGCATCGGCGCCCTGGAAAATCACCAGTGCTTCGGCGCCGCTCGCCAGCGCCGCGCACTGCGGGTTGGCCTTGGCCAGATGCCCGGTCAGCGTGCCGTTGGCGCCTTGGTTCGGGTCGAGCAACAGCGGCACATGGCTGGCCTGCAGGCCCGTTTCGTCGAACGTGACCAGGGTGGCCAGGCGCGTGCCGTCGATCTGCCGGTGCAGGCTTTCGAGGTCCTCGTCTTTGAAATAGCGGGGTGTGTACATGGGATTTTCCTTGGCGATTGGTGCAATCCTAGGCAGGCTATTGGTCTGTTGTAAGAACCATTAATGGTCAATTTCATAGGGCCAATCCAATGCCTGCTGCCACCCCCTCGCTGACCTTCGACTTCGCCGGAATCGAGCTGGACCGCCGCCATGGCCTGAGTCGCCAGCTGTATCTGGCGCTGCGCCAGCGGATTCTCGACGGCCGCCTGAGCGGTGGCACACGGCTGCCGGCTAGCCGTGATCTGGCGGCTTCGCTGTCGATTTCCCGCAACAGCGTAATGCGCGCCTACGACCAACTGTATGCCGAGGGTTTCACCGAAGGTCGGGTCGGTGATGGCACCTACGTCGCGCAATTGCCGGAAAAGCCGATCACCCAGAAGAAACTATCCACAAAACTGTCCACAGGGTTATCCCAAGGTTTATCAACAGGGTTATCCACAAAATCGACCGACGGCACTGGTGATTTACCCAGTAAAGTTATCCACAGCGCGTCTTTCGAGCGGTTGCAACAGCATCATCTGGGAACGCCGAAAACCGGTTTGCCGAGGGCCTTTCGGGTGGGTGTTCCGGCGTTCGATCTGTTCCCGTTCGACGTGTGGGGCAAGCTGCACGCGGCTTTCTGGCGAAAACCGGGTCTGCATCAACTGGGCTATGGCGACCCGGCGGGGGAGTGGCGGCTGCGTGAGCTGATCGCCGTGTATTTAAGAACATCCCGTGACATGCACTGTGCCCCTGAGCAAATTGTGATCACCAGTGGCGCGCAGCAGGCGATCACCCTTTGTGCACAGTTGCTGCTCGATCAGGGAGATGTGGTGGCCATCGAAAATCCGGGGTATCGCGCCGCAGGGCACGCTTTTGCCGTGGCCGGGGCGAAGTTGCGCGGAATGCCTGTGGACGCGGAGGGCATGCGCTCGCCAGAGCCTGATGACCACAGCTGCAAGCTGGCCTATGTGACGCCTTCGCATCAGTACCCGCTGGGCGTGACCATGAGCCTGCCGCGGCGCCTTGAGTTGTTGGCTTGGGCCCAGCGCACCGGCGGCTGGATCGTCGAGGACGACTACGACGGCGAATACCGCTACAGCGGTGCGCCGCTGGCGCCCTTGGCCGCGCTGGATCGCAGCGGGCGGGTGCTGTACGTCGGCACCTTCGGCAAGGTGGCGTTTCCGGCGTTGCGCGTGGGCTATCTGGTGTTGCCGCAGGATCTGGTCGAGCCCTTCAGCCAGCGTCGGGCGGTGGACATGCGCCATTCGGAAATCGGCACCCAAGCGGTGATGGCCGAGTTCATCGCGGCGGGGCATTTCCAGCGACACATCCGCCGAATGCGCCGCGCGGCGTTGAGCCGGCGAGACGCGCTGCTGGCGGGCTGGCCGCAAGTGCCAGGCTGCAGCCCGATGCCCAAGCCGCTGGCGGGATTGCATGTCTCGGTGGCTGTGGACAGCTTTTCCCGGGAGCAGGCGTTAGTGGCGCAGGCTGAGAGCGTGGGCGTTGAAGTGGCACCGCTGAGTGATTACTGGCTGCCGGATTCGGACACGCCTGTGGATAACCGCGCGGGGTTGGTGCTGGGGTTTGCGGCGGTGCCTGAGGCGGATATTGCTTCGGCGCTTGCCCGGTTGCGTGAAGCGTGGAAGGCCTGATGCGGATCGTCTGGAAAAATTCGCGAATGAATTCGCTCCTACAGGACCCATGAACGACTCGATTGTCCAGCCATGCGCGAGTTTTCTGTAGGAGCGAATTCATTCGCGAAGGTTTGCCAGGCGATAAAAATGCGTCGGATGTACCGTCGGTTCGCGAATGAATTCGCTCCTACAGAGAGTAGTGTCGCGGCATAAAGGTATACTCGCGCCCATCGCAACCTTTCCTGAGACACATCATGAGCCTTCCTCTTTCCGCGTCGCCCGAGCGCAAGTTCGGCACGCCGTTGATCGCCTTCGTCCTGTTGGTGCTCGGCGCACTGTTTCTGCAATCTGCCGTGGGTGGCAAACACGTGTTGTTGCTGATCGTCGGCGCGGCGCTGGGCCTGACCCTGTATCACGCTGCGTTCGGCTTCACCTCGGCCTGGCGCGTGTTCATCAATGAGCGCCGTGGCGCAGGTCTGCGCGCGCAGATGGTGATGCTGACCATCGCTGTGGTGCTGTTTTTCCCGGCGCTGGGCGCGGGCACGCTGTTCGGCACGCCGGTCACCGGGCTGGTCGCGCCGGCAGGCGTTTCGGTGGTGTTCGGCGCGTTCATCTTCGGCATCGGCATGCAGATGGGCGGCGGTTGTGCGTCCGGCACGCTGTTCACGGTCGGCGGCGGCAACGCGCGGATGCTGGTGACGCTGCTGTTCTTCATCATCGGTTCGGTGGTTGCGACGCACCACGCGGACTGGTGGTTCTCGCTGCCGTCGTTCCCGGCCACTTCCATCGTCAAGACCTTTGGCGTGATGCCTGCGCTGATCATGAGCGTGGCGCTGTTCGCGGTGATTGCGCTGGTGACGGTCAAGCTGGAAAAACATCGTCATGGCGATCTGGAAGCCGCGGTGACCAGTGAACACGTCGGCCTGCGCCGCTTCCTGCGTGGCCCGTGGCCGCTGGTGTGGGGCGCGGTTGCGCTGGCGTTGCTCAACTATGCAACCCTGGCACTGGCGGGCCGCCCCTGGGGCATCACTTCGGCGTTCGCGCTGTGGGGCGCGAAGGTTGCCAGCAACTTCGGCGTGGACGTCGCCAGCTGGGCGTTCTGGCAGATGCCGGCCAACGCCAAGGCACTGGCCGCGCCGGTGTGGGAAGACATCACCACGGTCATGGACATCGGCATCATGCTTGGTGCGGCAGTGGCGGCCGGACTTGCCGGACGTTTCTCGCCAAGCCTGAAGATTCCGACCCGCTCGCTGATCGCCGCTGTGCTCGGCGGTTTGCTGCTGGGTTACGGCTCGCGCCTGGCCTATGGCTGCAATATCGGTGCGTACTTCAGCGGCATCGCTTCGGGTAGCCTGCACGGCTGGCTGTGGCTGATCGCGGCGTTCGCCGGTAATGCGGTGGGCGTGCGGATTCGTCCGTTCTTCTTCGAAGGCGAACGCCGCCCGGCGGTGCTGACCGGCTGCTGAGTCCATGTGTGAGTGAGCTTGCTCACGAAGGGGCCATTACATCCGGTAGATGTCTTTGGGATAAAACACCGCCTTCGTGAGCAAGCTCACTCCCACAAGGGATAGATGTTCAGCCGTCTCTACCCCGTTCGATCCCGACTCACTTCCCGATCTGCTGCCTGGCCACCTTGACGATGTTGTCCGCCGTAAAGCCGAACTTGGCCTGCAGCTTGTCGATAGGTGCCGAGGCGCCGAAGGTGTTCATCACGATCTTCGCGCCGCTCTGCCCGACATAGCGATCCCAGCCCACCGGCCCTGCCTGTTCCACCACCACCCGCGCAGTCACGCTCGGGGGCAGCACTTCATCCCGATAAGCCTTGCCCTGATGCTCGAACAGCTCCCAGCTGGGCATCGACACCACCCGCGCCTTCACGCCATCTGCTTTCAGGCGTTCGAACGCCTCGACTGTCATGCCGACTTCGCTGCCCGTGGCGATCAAAATCACCTCCGGCTTTTCATGGCTTGAGTCGGCGAGCACATACGCGCCGCGGGCCAGGCCTTCGGCGCTGGCGTACACCGAACGATCCAGCGTCGGCATCGGCTGGCGCGAGAGCACGATGCAGCTGGGCCGGTGGGTCTGGGCCAGTGCGACTTTCCAGGCCTCTTCGGTTTCGTTGGCGTCGCCGGGGCGCAGGGTGATCAGGCCGGGCGTTGCGCGCAGCTGGGTCAGGTGTTCGATGGGCTGGTGAGTCGGGCCGTCTTCGCCAACGCCGATGGAGTCGTGGGTGAAGACGAACACCACCGGCAACTCCATGATCGCGGCCAGGCGGATCGGCGGCTTCATGTAGTCGCTGAACACCAGGAAAGTCGAGGTGTAGGGGCGGATGTAGGAGAGTGCCAGGCCGTTGGCGATCGAGCCCATCGCGTGTTCGCGCACGCCGAAGTGCAGGTTGCGACCGTTGTAGCTGCCCGCCTCGAAGCTGCCCGCGCCGTCGAAGGTCAGGTTGGTCTTGGTCGACGGCGAAAGGTCTGCCGAACCGCCGAGCAGCCAGGGAATCTGTCGGGCAAAGCCGTTGAGCACCTTGCCGCCGGCTGCCCGGGTGGCGATGCCTTTCTTGTCCGCCTCGAAGCTTGCGGCGGTATTGCGCCAGCCTTCGGGCATTTCCCCGGCGCGCATGCGCTGCAGTTGATCGGCCAGTTCCGGCTGGCTTTCCTCGAATTCGGCGAAGGTCTTTTGCCAGGCGATGTAATCGTCTGCGTTGCGCTCGAGCATGGCGTCGCGCAGGCAGTGACGGGCTTCTTCGGGCACCAGAAAACTGCTGTTCTCGTCCCAGCCATAGGCTTTCTTGGTCAGCTTGATTTCGTCCTCGCCCAGTGGTTCGCCGTGGGCCGAGGCGGTGTTGTGTTTGTTGGGCGAGCCATAGCCGATCACGCTGTCGACCACGATCAGCGTCGGCGCGTCGTCGGTCTGCTGGAAGGCCCTGATCGCCTTGCTCAGCGCCACAGCGTCGTTGGCATCCTTCACATGATGGGTTTTCCAGCCGTAACCCTCGAAGCGTTTTTGCACGTCGTCGCTGTAGGCCAGTTCCGTGTGGCCTTCGATACTGATGGTATTGTTGTCGTAGATCCAGCACAGGTTCGCAAGCTTCAAGTGCCCGGCTATTGACGCCGCTTCAGCCGTCACGCCTTCCATCATGTCGCCGTCGCCACAGAGCACGTAGACGTTGTAATCGAATAGGGTCGCGTCCGGTTTATTGAAGTGTTCGCCCAGCCAGCGCTCGGCCATCGCCATGCCGACGCTGTTGGCGCAGCCCTGGCCCAGCGGCCCGGTGGTGGTTTCCACGCCAGTAGTCATGCGGTATTCGGGATGGCCCGGGGTTTTCGAATCCAGTTGGCGGAACTGCTTGATGTCTTCAAGGCTCACCGCCGGTTTGCCCGAGCGCTTGCCGTGCTCGTCGATCTCCACCACGCCCGCCAAGTGCAGCAGCGAATACAGCAGCATCGACGCATGGCCCACCGACAGCACGAAGCGATCACGATTCGGCCAGTCAGGATGTTCCGGGTGGTAGCGCAGGAAATCTTTCCACAGTGTGTAGCCCACCGGCGCCAGCGCCATGGGCGTGCCGGGGTGGCCGGAATTGGCCTTTTGCACGGCATCCATGGCCAGGGTGCGGAGGGTGTTGATGGTCAGTTGGTCGCGTTCATTGGCGTTCGGCGTGGTAGGCGAGCCCATGGTGATCTCCTCGTGACGTGTGGCGTTGGCATCCAGATAGATGTCGAGCACGGGGAGGGCGGGATCGTTCCATGAATGTTTCTGGCGAACCATCGGCGCCTGATGCATTCGAATCCCTTGTGCCTGAATCATGACGCTATGTGACTGGAGAAGGGGGTGACCATTGCAGGACATGATCGTCAAGAAGTACCGCGCCATGATCAAGACCTTTACCTACATCGGCTGGTCGCTGTTCTGGCTGCTGATCTGGGACGTGATCGTCACCGTGGATTTCATGCTGTTTCTGGACCCGAAGATCACGCTGCCCGCGATGCCGCTGACGCTGCTCGGTTCGGCGCTGGTGGTGCTGACCAGCTTCCGTAATTCCAGCGCGTACAACCGCTGGTGGGAAGCGCGCACGTTGTGGGGGGCGCTGGTCAACAATTCCCGCAGCTTTGCGCGGCAGGTGCTGACGCTCATTGACGACGAGGATGACCTCAATCCGGTAAAGGCCTTACTGCTGCGCCGGCATGTGGCCTACGTGGAATGCCTGTCGGCGCACCTCAAGGGCGAGGACTGTGGCGAGGAAGTGACGGCCATGATCCCGCGTGAGGAATACGAGCGACGCAAGCGCACCAACAACTTTCCCAACGCGATCCTCAACGAATCCGCCGCGATCATCGCCCACGAGTACAAGGCCGGGAGGCTGGACAGCATTCGTTTTGCGCGGCTGGAGTCGACCATGGTGGACATTTCCAACTGCCAGGGTGGCATGGAGCGCATCGCCAACACGCCGCTGCCTTACCCGTACGTGACCTTTCCGCGGCTGTTCATCACGCTGTTCTGCATCATCGTGCCGATCGGGCTTGTGGAAACCCTGGAATGGTTTACGCCGTTGGCCTCGACGGTGGTGGGGTTCATGCTGCTGGCCATCGAGCGGATCGGTACCGACCTGCAGAGCCCGTTCAAGGCATCCGAGCACGAGATCCGCATGAAGGCGCTGTGCGAGAACATCTCGGGGAATCTGAACTCGATGCTGCAGGATGCGACCGAGAAGCAACGCTGATGAAGTGGTGATATACCCGTAGCAGCACGGCTTGCCGGCGGGAGCGATTTTGATGACGCCCCCGCCGGCAAGCCGTGCTGCTACGGAATATGTGTTGTTACGTACCGGACTTGATCTTGGTCCACACCCGCGTGCGCGCACGCTCGGCATCACGCGGCAGCGGCGTGAGGGTGTAGAGGGTTTTCATGGCCTCGGCGGTCGGGTACAGGTTCGGGTTGTGGCGGATCGCCGGGTCGACCAGTTCGGTCGCGTCCTTGTTCGGGTTCGGATAGCCGACAAAGTCGCTGATCGGCGCGATCACCTTCGGTTGCAGCAGGTAGTTGATGAAGGTGTGCGCGTCTTCGACGTCCTTGGCGCCTTTCGGAATCGCCAGCATGTCGAACCAGATCGGCGCGCCTTCTTTGGGCAGGCGCATGTCGACCACCACGCCGTTCTTCGCTTCCTTGGCCCGGTTGGCGGCCTGGGAGAAGCTGCCCGAATAACCGACCGCCACGCAGATGTCGCCGTTGGCGATGTCAGCCATGTATTTGGACGAGTGGAAGTAGGTGATGTACGGGCGGATCTTCATCAGCAAGGCTTCGGCCTTGTCGTAGTCCTTCGGGTTCTTGCTGTTCGGGTCCAGCCCCAGATGCTGCAGGGCCAGCGGCAGAATTTCCGAAGGCGAATCGAGCAGCGTCACGCCGCATTGCTTGAGCTTGCTGATGTTCTCTTCCTTGAAGATCAGGTCCCAGCTGTCCACCGGCGCGTTGTCGCCCAGCGCCGCCTTGACCTTGTCCGGGTTGAAGCCAATCAGAATCGTGCCGTACATGTAGGGCACGGCGAACTTGTTGCCCGGATCGTTCGCTTCCAACAGCTTCATCAGGCTCGGATCGAGGTGCGAATAGTTCGGCAGCTTGCTCTTGTCCAGCGGCTGGAACACGCCGGCCTGAATCTGCTTGGCCAGGAACACGTTGGACGGCACCACCACGTCGTAGCCGGAGTTGCCGGTCAGCAACTTGGCCTCGAGCGCTTCGTTGGTGTCGAAAATGTCGTAGATCAGCGGGACCTTGGTGTCTTTCTTGAAGTTTTCCAGGGTCTGCGGGGTGATGTAGTCGAACCAGTTGTACACGCGCAGGGTCTTGGGCTCGTCGGCGTGCGCCGCGCCGCCGAGCATCCCCGCGCATGCCGCTGCCAGAAGGGCTGGAGCAAAAAGCCGCTTGAGTCTGTTCATCGTTGTTTCTCTTCTTCTGATTGATCGGGTCAGACGCTTTCGAAACCTTCCAGCACGTTCACGGCATTGATGCCGATTTCCTCGACCGCATAGCCGCCTTCCATGACGAACAGCGTCGGCTTGCCCAGGCGCGCGATGCGCTCGCCCATGCGCAGGTAATCCGGGCTGTCGAGCTTGAATTGCGAGATCGGGTCATCCTTGTAGGTGTCCACGCCCAGCGAGACTACGACTATGTCGGCGCCGTAGCTCTCGATCTCGGCACAGGCCTTGTCCAGCGCCGCGCTCCAGGTCGCCCAGTCGCTGCCTGCGGCCAGCGGGTAGTTGAAGTTGTAGCCTTCACCGGCACCGATGCCCAACTCGTCGTCGTAGCCGAGGAAGAACGGGAATTCGGCTTCCGGGTGGCCATGAATCGAGGTGAACAGCACATCGCTGCGCTCGTAGAAAATCGACTGCGTGCCGTTGCCGTGGTGGTAATCGACGTCGAGGATCGCGACTTTCGTGTGGCCCTGATCGAGGAAGGCCTGGGCCGCGATGGCGGCGTTGTTCAGGTAGCAATAGCCGCCCATGACGTCGCTGGCGGCGTGGTGTCCCGGCGGACGGCACAGGGCAAAAGCGCTGCGCGCGCCGTTCTGGATCGCCTCCTGGGCGGTCAGCGCCACTTGCGCTGCGCTGTAGGCGGCCTGCCAGGTGCCGGCGGTGATCGGCGCGCCGGCATCGAAGGTGTAGTAACCCAGCTGGCCGTGCAGGCTGGTGGGCATGATCGAACGCAGCGTGCGCGCAGGCCAGGTGTAGGGCAGCAGATCGCCTTCAGGGTTGGTCGCGGCCCAGCGATCCCAGGCACCTTTGAAGAATTCCAGAAAGGCTTCGGTGTGGATGCGCTTGATCGGCTCGATGCCAAAATCCTTCGGACCTTCGACGGCGCCAATTTCGCGATCCTTGACCCGTTGCAGCACGTGGTCGGCACGCGATGGCATCTCGAAGCAGGGCATCAACTTGCCGTCGATCAACTCGCAGCGGCCGTGGTGCAGATGGTGATCGTCTGAATAGATCGTCAGCATTTCTTGTTCTCCTTGGGCTAAGTTGTCCGACATTCTTCGTGCCCACGGCATTTTGGTGAACGACGCAAACGGCCAAAAGGGGATTTATTCGGCCATAAAGTCTGTCCGTAATTCGCCCCTGAATAGGGCGGGATGCCCCGTTTCGAAGCATTGCAGCCGACAATCAAACTGTGGGAGTGAGCTTGCTCACGAAGCTTCGGATCAGACGCCGAAGCAATGTCGGCCCTGCGCCTTCGTGAGCAAGCTCACTCCCACAGGTTCTGGTCGGTCCCGCACCTGCGATCAAACCCGAAACTGACTCGGCGCCACGCCGCTCCATCGGATGAACGCATGGCGAAAGCTCGCGGTTTCGCTGAACCCCAGCACTTCAGCGATGCGATGGATCGGCAATTGATCGTCCTGCAGCAATTGCTTGGCCCGGTCGAAGCGTAGCTCGTCGAGCAATTGCTGGTAGCTGCTGCCGGTGGCTTGCAGGTGGCGGCGCAGGGTGCGCTCGGAGCAGTTCATTTTTTGTGCAATCACGCCCAGGCTCGGGGTTTGCTCGAGCTGGCCGGTCAGCAGATGGCGAATCCGCCCCAGCCAGGCCTGGCGCCCGGTGAATTCGATGTTCTGCTTGCGGCAACGCTCGCGCATGTCGCGGTGGGTTACCGGGTCGGCGAGGGTCAGGGGTTGGTCGAGCAGGCGCTTGTCGAAGGCGAAGGCGTTGTCGACGGCATTGAAATGCAGAGGGCAGGCGAAACTCTCGCGGTAGCTGGCCTGGTAACCGGGCGCGGCATGGGCAAAGCGCGCGTCGAGCAGGGCCAGCGGCTTGCCCAAGAGGTCATCGCAGATCACCCTCAATGAAGCCAGGCACAGCTCGGCGTTGAACACTCGCAGCCCTTCATCGTCGCGGTAGTCGCTGGCGCTGAGCCAGACCCGCTCGCCGTCCTCGATCAGCTGCAGCTCGAACAGCGTGCCCAGCAGCGCCGGATACTCCAGCGCCAGACGCAGGGCGTCACCGAAAGTGGCACTGGTGAGCAGGGCGTAACCGAGAATCCCGTAAGACGACACATGCATGCGCCGCCCCAGCGGCAAACCGATCTCCGGCCGACGCGCCACGGCGTTGGCGCAGACCTGCATTTCCTGAAAGGTGGTGATGCGAATGTCCGGCCGGCTCAGGTCCGCCTCACTGATCCCGCTCCCGGCCAGCAACGCCTCGCTGCCCCAACCCTCGGCGGCAAAGGTTTCCAGGACCAGAGAGACAGCGTTGAGCGTGGTGAGGTGGGAATGAAGCATGACGGCCTTCCGAGGGTTTGCGGGTCGGAAGAGGGGAGCAAGAGATGTGCCTGACTGCCAGCATCGGTTTTCGGAGGCGTGATGAACCTGTGGGAGCGAGCTTGCTCGCGAAAACATTGTGTCAGCCAACAAATCAGTGGCTGACGCACCGCATTCGCGAGCAAGCTCGCTCCCACAGGTGATGTGTGGTCTTAACGTCTAGGCGTTACCGCAACTCCCCACACACATCCCGCTCAACCAGCCGCCGCACATCTTCAATCGGCAAGCCCGCCCCCAAGAGCGCGTGCAATTTGCCGAACGCCGCTTCGCGGGTCATGCCGCCGCCAGACAGCACGCCCACGCCGCGCAGGCGGCTGCCGGCTTCGTAGACGTCCAGCTCGACGCCGCCTTCATGGCACTGGGTGATCGCGACCACGCAGATGCCTTGTTCGCGCGCCCGTTGCAGGCTGGCGAGGAAGGCGGGGTTGTCACTGGGGCCGGTGCCGCTGCCGAAGCATTCGAGGATCAGGCCCTGAACGCCGCTGTCGATGATGGCATCGAGCTGCGCCGCGCCGATACCGGGAAACAGCGGCAGCACGGCGACTTCGGCCAGCTGTTTTGGCTGGCGATAGTCCAGCGCTGCAGGCAGATCCCCGGCGGCGTCGCCGCCACGAGCGCGATTGAGCGCGGCGAACGGATTGCGCCCGAAGCTACGGATTTTCGCGCAGCGGGTCGGCTGCAGCAGCTCGCCGTGGAAGTACAGGTGCACGCCGCGCGGCAGGCCTTCGCCCAGCGCCTGCAATGCGCCGTTGACGTTTTCCCAGGCATCGCTGTCGGGTACGCCCGCAGGCAGCATGGAACCTGTGAACACCACCGGGGCATCGAGCCCCAGCAACTGAAAACTCATCGCCGCTGCGCTGTAGGCCAGGGTGTCGGTGCCGTGCAGGATCAGCACGGCATCGCAGCCTTTTTTATCCACGGCATCGACCACCGACTCGCGCAGACGCTGCCAGTAGGCGGGCGTCATGTTGGCGCTGTCGATCAAGGGAGACATCTCGCGAAACTGCCACTGCGGCACCACCAATGCAGGCTGGCCAGCCAGTTGTTCGGCCATCCGCGCCTCGAATCCGGACGCGGGCGCCAGGCCGTTTTCGCTGGCCTGCATGCCGATGGTGCCGCCGGTGTAGAGCACCATCACTTGCCTGGCTGGTGCGTGGTTTTCGCGATTCATGCATGTCTCCCTGGGCGTGTGTTCAGTTGATCAAGGTGCGTCGGCGAGGGCGTTGGCAGCTGCTTTTGCAGGCTGTGCCGCCGGTTGCTCCAGTGCAGGCGCAGGCCAGGCCTTGAGGTCCAGATCCAGGTCGGGGAACTTGCTGGAGTCGAATACCGGGGTCTCGATGCCTGCCTTACGCTGGTCGTCGTAGTCACGCAGGATACGCAAACCGACCTTGAACAGCATCGCCAGCGCGATCAGGTTGACCAAGGCCAGCAGCGTCATGGTGATGTCGGCGAAGGCGAACACCGTGCCCAGGTCTTCCACCGCGCCCCACAGGATCAGCGCCAGCACCAGTGCGCGATAGCTCATCAGCGCCTTGCGGCTTTCGCCGAGCAGGAAGCGCAGGCTGTTCTCGCCCAGGTAGTAGTTGTAGAGAATCGAGGTGAACACGAACAGCGCCAGCGCCACGCTGATGAACAGCTTGCCCCAGTCGCCGACGACCGCCGCCAGCGAGTTCTGGGTCAGCGCGATGCCATCGCCTTCGAAGCCCGGGGTGTAGAAGCCCGACAGCAGAATCAGCAGCGCGGTACAGGTGCAGATGACGAAGGTGTCGAGGAACACGCTGAACGCCTGGACCACGCCTTGCGCCACCGGGTGCTTGACCTCGGCCACCGCCGCGACGTTCGGCGCACTGCCAAGGCCCGCTTCGTTGGCGAATACGCCACGCTTCACGCCCATTACGATGGCGCTGCCCAGCAGGCCGCCGAAGACTTCGTCCAGGCCGAACGCGCTTTTGACGATGGTCATCAGCATGTGCGGAACGTGCTCGAACTGCACGCCAATCACATACAGCGTGACGGCGATGTACACCAGCGTCTTGACCGGAACCAGCAGGTCAGCCACGGCAGCGATGCGCTTGATCCCGCCGACGAAGACCAGCCCCAGCAATACCGCCAGCGCGATGCCCGCATACGCCGGCGACACGCCGAACGCGTTGTTGAGCGAGTGGGTGACCGCGTGGGATTGCAGGCCGTTGAAGGCGAAGCCGAAGGTCACCAGCAGCAGGAGCGCCATGACCATGCCCAGCCAGCGCTTGCCCAGACCGTGCTGAATATAGAAGGACGGGCCGCCGCGATACTGCCCTTCGGAGTCGCAGCGTTTGTACAGCTGGCCCAGGGAACATTCGAAGAAGCTGCTGGCCATGCCGACCAGCGCCGTGACCCACATCCAGAACACCGCACCGGGGCCGCCCAGTGTCACGGCGATGCCGACACCGGCGATGTTGCCGGCGCCTACACGCCCGGCGAGGCTGAGCATCAGCGCTTGAAACGAGCTGAGCTGGCCCGAGCTGCTGCGCAGGCTTTCGCGAAAAACCGCGAACATGTGGAAGAAATGACGTAATTGAACGAAACGCGAGCGAATCGTGAAATATCCACCGAGCCCGACGATGAGCACGATCAGTAGTTTTCCCGAGAGGAAGTCGTTGATGACTTCAAGCATTGGATGTTCCTCGCTTTTTTAGAGGGGGCGCACTATACCGGTGCGCGTTATTGGAGTCTGTAAACCGTTTCTGCTTTTGAGCCCGATTCGTCGTTTGCTTGCGCGGGGCGTGTTGTGGTGGGTCCTGAATTCCGCAATTCAGGGGCAAAAAAAAGGGCTGGAAGCTTCTACTTCCGGCCCTCAAAAGGGTGAGGGGTGTCTAGGCCCTCAGCCTGGTGATTGTGTTGCAGTCAAAACGGGTGTCACGTGATCAGGCCTTCAGCGGCACCAATCGTGGAGCGATCATGTTTTCCGGGCGCAGGATGTCGGCGAGCATCACTTCATCGAGCAGGCCTTCCTCGCGCACCAGTTCCAGTACGCCACGGCCGGTTTCCAGGGCGACGCGGGCGATACGGGTGGCGTTTTCGTAACCGATGTACGGGTTCAGTGCGGTGACCAGGCCGATCGAGTGCTCGACCAGTTCGCGGCAGCGCTGTTCGTTGGCGGTGATGCCGACGATGCAGTGCTCGCGCAGCATGTCCATGGCGCGTTGCAGCAGGCGGATCGAGTCGAAGATCTTGTAAGCGATCAGCGGCTCCATCACGTTCAGCTGCAGCTGGCCGCCTTCAGCCGCCATGGTCAGCGCCAGGTCGTTGCCGGTGATTTCGAAGGCGCACATGTTCACGGCTTCCGGAATGACCGGGTTGACCTTGCCTGGCATGATCGAGCTGCCTGGCTGACGCGCCGGCAGGTTGATCTCGTTGATGCCGGTGCGCGGGCCGCTGGACAGCAGGCGCAGGTCATTGCAGATCTTCGACAGCTTGACCGCAGTACGCTTGAGCATGCCGGAGAACAGCACGAAGGCACCCATGTCGGACGTCGCTTCGATCAGGTCGGCGGCCGGAACCAGCGGCTGGCCGCTGATGATGGCCAGGCGCTCGACGGCCAGGTGCTGGTAGCCCGGGTCGGCGTTGATGCCGGTACCGATGGCGGTGCCGCCCAGGTTCACTTCGGTCAACAGCTCAGGCGCCAGGCTGCGCAGGCGGTTGAGGTCTTCGGTCAGCGTAGTGGCGAAGGCGCGGAATTCCTGGCCGAGGGTCATCGGCACGGCGTCCTGCAGCTGGGTGCGGCCCATTTTCAGTACGTGGCTGAATTCCTGGCCTTTGGCAGCAAACGCCTGAATCAGGCTGTCCAGGCTTGCCAGCAGCGCGTCGTGACCCAGCAGCAGACCCAGACGGATCGCGGTCGGGTAGGCGTCGTTGGTCGACTGCGCCATGTTCACGTCGTTGTTGGGGTGCAGGTACTTGTATTCGCCCTTGGCATGGCCCATCGCTTCCAGCGCGATGTTGGCGATGACTTCGTTGGCGTTCATGTTGGTGGACGTACCGGCGCCACCCTGAATCATGTCGACCACGAACTGCTCGTGGAAATCACCGCGGATCAGACGTGCGCAGGCTTCGCTGATCGCTGCGTGCTTCTCGCTGTTCAAGTGGCCCAACTGATGGTTCGCATCAGCGGCGGCCTGTTTGACCATGGCCAGGCCCACTACCAGTTTCGGGTAGTGAGACAGCGGAACGCCGGAGAGGTGAAAGTTGTTCACCGCACGCAGGGTCTGAATGCCGAAGTAGGCATCAGCGGGGACTTCGAGGGTGCCAAGCAGATCTTTTTCGGTGCGAAATGATGCAGCGGAGGACATGATAGAGAAACTCTCAAATAGGACACGGTCTGAGCCGGAACGCCTTGAATACTAGGCTTGCGGACGAACGGCGACCAATGCTGTTGCACACTGCCCTATGCAATAACGGCATAATGTCGATGTGACGTTCCGATTGTGACGGTCGTATTAAGCACAACATGTCGCCTATCTATAACTCTGGGAGAACACCATGAACCTGGAAAGCAAATGGCTGGAAGATTTCAGCGCCCTGGCTGCCACCCGCAGCTTCTCCCAGGCGGCCGAGCGCCGTTTCGTCACGCAGCCTGCGTTCAGCCGCAGGATTCGCAGCCTGGAAGCCGCGCTGGGCCTGACCTTGGTCAACCGCTCGCGCACGCCCATCGAGCTGACGGCGGCGGGGCAGCTGTTTCTGGTCACCGCGCGTACGGTGGTCGATCAGCTTGGCGAGGTGTTGCGCCATCTGCATCACCTGGAAAGCGGGCAGGGCGAGGTCATGCAGATCGCCGCAGCGCACTCGCTGGCGCTGAGTTTCTTCCCGCGCTGGATCGCCCAGTTGCGCAATGAAGGCCTGAACATTGCCACGCGGCTGGTCGCGACCAACGTCGGCGACGCCGTACACGCCCTGCGTGAAGGCGGCTGCGACCTGATGCTGGCGTTCTACGACCCCGATGCAGCCCTGCAGATGGACGCCGAAATCTTCCCGTCGCTGCACCTGGGCATGACCGAAATGCTCCCGGTGTGCTCGGCGGATGCCGATGGCAAGCCGTTGTTCGATCTGGAAGGCGAAAACAGTGTGCCGCTGCTGGCCTACAGCGCGGGCGCGTTTCTCGGGCGTTCGGTCAATCTGCTGCTGCGCCAGCGCAACCTGCGGTTCACCACGGTCTACGAAACGGCCATGGCCGACAGCCTCAAAGGCATGGCGCTGCAGGGCCTGGGCATCGCCTGGGTGCCGCGCCTGAGCATCGCGCCGGAGCTTGAGCGCGGCGAACTGGTGATCTGCGGTGGCACGCAATGGCACGTTCCGCTGGAGATTCGCCTGTACCGCTGCGCGCTGGTGCGCAAGGCGAATGTGCGGTTGTTGTGGCGCAAGCTGGAGACGGCTGCCTCGGCCACCGACAACCCTGGCGCATGATCGCCAGCGAGGGGGCGGCCGATCAAGTCAGGGCAGCCCCTTCAGGTAGGCGCTCATCCGCCGGAGATTCTCCTGGGTGTACTCGCGACAGCTCGCCCGGGAGGGCCGCTGTATGGCGTAAACGTTGGTCTCGCATTCCTGCCCGTCGATGAATTTGAGGCGGGCATCTTCATGGGTCGCGCCCAGCATGTGCCCCATTTCGTGGGCGATGGTGGCTTTGGTGTTGATCGAGGCGATGGCGGCCAGCCCGCGATCGGAGCTGACGCCCACGGTGTTTCGGTTGATTCGCTCATGGGTCACCAGCACGTATTTGTAGCGACGGATCAACGGCAATTGCTGTTCCCGCGCGTAGCTCCTGACCTTCGCGTACCAGCGATCGAGCGCGATCTGGCGGCTTTCTGATTTGTAATTGATGTCGGTATAACCGGCCGCTCGTTCAATGAGGCGTACGTTGATACGTCGAGGCGTCAATGCTTCGAGATCTTGGATGAACCAGGAAATATGCTCGCCCATCAACGACGCTCGTTTATCCATGGGGATGTCGTCATGAATAAAAAACAGCAACTCCACGGGGCGGGGCGATGAGAGCGGTACACTTTGATGGGTGGCGAAGGCAGCGGTTAACGGCAGCTGAAATACAATGGCTGTAAGCAGCCATTTTTTTATAAGAGAAATAATGGTGAATGCTTCCTTGTCTGTGAAATTTCACGAGAGCTTTCTGCTCATCGTCTGGCTCGAACGCCATTAAGGGACGTTTTTCAAATAGTTACGTATTCCCTGTCCAGCAGGGTCGCTGTACTTGTAGCAATTCCTGATAAAGGGAACCTCTGCGGCGAGCATGTTGGTGTAACAAGCCACAGGAAAACCGGAACCCACCACGCGTCCATGGCCGTGTTCTGCCCCCAGCAGATGCCCGACTTCATGGGCAATGGTGCGATAAGCCGTCAAGGACACGACGGAGGAGCGCTTGCCTTGATAAGCGATACCCGCAGTAAAGAACGTCAGATCATCGCGGGCGATCAGCAGATATTTATGTCGCCTGTCTCGAGGCAGGTTGTTGTAAACCAGGTAGTCACTTACGCGTTGATCCCACTCATAGAGCGTTTTATCGGCGTCGCCGAGCCGATAGTCGAAGTCGGTGTAACCCGGTTTTTTGACCACTGATTTGATCGTTACCTTTCGGCCAGTGATGCCCTCGAGATCCGTAATAAACCAGGGGAGATAATCACGCTCCATGTTGAAGAGATCCCGGTTCGTCAGCTCGTCATGGAGAAAGAAGGTAAGCACTATGGGAAGTTTTGTCGGCCCTGACGAGGCGGCCTTTTCAATGGTGTTATCGGCCAGAGTGGCGGTGGACATTCCGATCGTCAGCAGGACAGCAGCCAACCCGGTTGTGGGTGTATTCATGATGTTTTCTCATCCTTGAGACAGGGTCGACCACGATTACTTGTGTTCGACCCTGAAGTGGTTATGGAACGTCGCGCAGGTAGTTCTGGATGTTTTTCTGATTCGCATCGCTGAAACGATGGCAGGGAAAGATATTGCTTGTGGTGTATGGCCACATGATGGTCTGACAAGGCAGGAAGCTGGAGGCATCGTGATCGGCCCCAAACAGATGACCGATTTCATGCGGCAGCGAGTTGGAGTGATTCAGCGAAGCGATACCGACGTTGAATAGCGGCGTTGCGATGCCGTGGGTGCTGAAGTTGAGCTTGTCGGACGTGACCAGCATGTATTTGTGTCGTTCGGAGGGCAGAGGCAGGTTGTTATCGTTTGCGTGGTTCCTGGCTGCGGAGAGCCATCTACGAAGGATTTCCTCTTCGTCATCACCTTGGAATTCGAAGTCGGTCAGCCCGGGGTGCTCGTCGATGACCGTAACGACCGTCCTGCGCCCGGTGACTGATTCCAGATGCTGCAGGAACCGATTCAGATCGCCATGCAGCTCGGCCAGTTCGTCCGGATCGACCTGGTTGTGCAAGACCAGAAATAGCCCGAGATTGGCGCCGGATCGCGATTGAGGGTTGAGCTTGTCGCTGGCCACCGCGATAGCGAAGGGCAAGTTGAACAGTGCGATGCATAACAGCCATGTTTTCAATCTGTTTTTCATTTTTTTAGTCTCTTCCATGAGTTTCTGGTGCATTTGCAACGTCAATGTTGCGAGGCTACTTAAACAAAAAAAGACGGATGACGGCAGTGATGCTTCACGACTCATCTGGTGGGAAGTTCGAGCTTTTTGCGTAGGACCAATCGCCTTGTGCCGCCGAATTTTGTTCAGCGTCTGCGTGGGAGAGCTGGCGGGATGCAACATTTCCCTGCGCGACAGACAGAAGGTCAATCGGGGTGCTTTAAAATCCCGACTTTGCGGTATACTGCGCGGCCTTTGGCCGGTTGCACTGGTCATAATTCGTACGACAAGCCACGCCGGTCCTCCCGCGTGGCTTGTTGTTTTTAGACGCGCCTGCGGGCGCCCGATGAAGAGGCACGACGATGAGCGCACTGGTTGGCGTGATCATGGGCTCCAAGTCCGATTGGTCCACCCTTAGCCACACCGCCGACATGCTGGAAAAGCTCGGCATTCCGTACGAAGTCAAAGTGGTCTCGGCGCACCGTACGCCGGACCTGCTGTTCCAGTACGCCGAAGAAGCCGAGGGCCGTGGCATCGAGGTGATCATCGCCGGTGCCGGTGGCGCAGCCCACCTGCCGGGCATGTGCGCCGCCAAGACGCACCTGCCGGTGCTGGGCGTTCCGGTGCAGTCCTCGATGCTGTCGGGCGTCGATTCGCTGCTGTCTATCGTGCAGATGCCCGCGGGCATCCCGGTCGCCACCCTGGCCATCGGCAAGGCCGGTGCGATCAACGCAGCGCTGCTGTCGGCCAGCATTCTGGGCGCCAAGCACCCGCAATTCCATGCAGTGCTGAAAAAATTCCGCACTGAGCAGACAGACAGCGTTCTGGACAATCCAGACCCTCGCGAGGCCTGAGTTTTCATGAAGATCGGCGTAATCGGTGGCGGCCAGCTGGGCCGCATGTTGGCGCTGGCGGGCACTCCGCTGGGTATGAACTTCGCGTTTCTGGACCCTGCACCGGACGCCTGCGCCGCCGCGCTGGGCGAGCATCTGCGTGCCGATTACGGCGATCAGGACCACCTGCGCCAGCTCGCCGATGAAGTCGATCTGGTGACCTTCGAATTCGAAAGCGTGCCGGCTGAAACCGTGGCGTTTCTCTCGCAGTTCGTGCCGGTCTATCCGAGCGCCGAAGCCCTGCGCATCGCCCGCGACCGCTGGTTCGAAAAGAGCATGTTCAAGGACCTGGGCATTCCGACTCCGGCCTTCGCCGACATTCAGTCCCAGGCGGATCTGGACGCCGCCGTAGCCAGCATCGGCCTGCCCGCTGTGCTGAAAACCCGCACCCTGGGCTACGACGGCAAGGGCCAGAAGGTGTTGCGCACGCCTGAAGACGTGGTCGACACTTTCGCCGAGCTGGGCAGCGTGCCCTGCCTGCTGGAAGGCTTCGTGCCGTTCACCGGCGAAGTCTCGCTGATCGCCGTGCGTGCTCGCGATGGCGAAACCCGCTTCTACCCGCTGGTCCACAACACCCACGACAGCGGCATTCTGCGCCTGTCCATCGCCAGTACCGATCATCCGCTGCAGGCACTGGCCGAAGACTACGCAGGGCGCGTGCTCAAGCAGCTGGATTACGTCGGCGTGCTGGCGTTCGAGTTCTTCGAAGTCGATGGCGGCCTGAAAGCCAACGAAATCGCGCCGCGCGTACACAACTCCGGGCACTGGACCACCGAAGGCGCCGAGTGCAGCCAGTTCGAGAACCATCTGCGTGCCGTCGCCGGCCTGCCGCTGGGCTCCACGGCCAAGGTCGGCGAGAGCGCGATGCTCAACTTCATCGGTGAAGTGCCGGCGGTGGACAAGGTCATCGCGGTTGACGACTGCCACCTGCATCACTACGGCAAGGCGTTCAAGGCCGGTCGCAAGGTGGGTCATGCCACCGTGCGCAGCAAGGACCGCGCGACCCTGGACCGTCAGGTGAAGCTGGTCGAAGCGTTGATCAAGAATTGATCATTCGCTGATCTGCTTTTGTAGGAGTGAGCTTGCTCGCGAACGCGGTGGGTCTGCAATGAATTCGTTGCCTGACACACCGCAATCGCGAGCAAGCTCACTCCTACAGTTGTTTTGGGGTGCTCTCCCATTGAACCATTCATCCGCCCAACCCCTCTCATAGCGTGTTGCCGATAGCCGACTAGGCTTTGGCATATCCATTCAGACAGAGGGACATCGCATGGGCATCATCGGAACCATCTTCATCGGCCTGATCGTGGGTCTGCTGGCACGTTTTCTGAAGCCAGGCGACGACAGCATGGGCTGGATCATGACCATCATCCTGGGTATCGCAGGCTCGCTGGTGGCGACTTATGGTGGTCAGGCGCTGGGCATCTATCAGGCCGGGCAGGGCGCAGGCTTCCTCGGGGCCCTGGTGGGCGCGATCATCCTGCTGGTCATCTACGGCATGATCAAAAAGAAATGAAATCCGTTCCGGCCCTCTGCGCGATCGTCGCGCGGAGGGCTAGAATGCGCGGCAACGAATCCCCCACGCCGAGCCTTTCAATGCGTCGTCTTCTCTTGATTTCCCTGCTGCTGGTCTGCGGACTGGCAAGCGCCGCTGAACCTCCGGAAACCGACTGGCTGGAACTGATGCCCAAGTCGGACCAGAAAGCCCTCGAAGCCATGCCCGAGATCGACCACAACTCCCCGGAAGCCAAGGGGACGTTCGATGCCAAGGGTGGGCTCAAGCAGGCCAAGGGCCTGCCTGCCGTGATGTATTCGACCAAGACCGTCGCGGCGATGAACAATAAGAACATTCGCCTGGGCGGCTATCCGGTGCCGCTGGAAACCGACGCCAAGGGCCACAGCACCCTGTTCTTCCTCGTGCCGTACCCCGGTGCCTGTATCCATGTGCCGCCACCGCCGCCCAATCAACTGGTGCTGGTGCGCTATCCCAAGGGGCTGAAAATCGAAGACATCTACACGCCGCTGTGGGTGATCGGCACGTTGAAGATCGAAACGGTCAATCAGGACCTCGCCAACGCGGCTTATGCGCTGGATGCGTCGAAGGTGCGGGTGGTGACCGAGGCTGATTTGTAATCAGACCTGTAGGAGCGAATTTATTCGCGAATGATGTATCAGGCGATCTATCTCTTTCGCCTGACCTATCTTTCGCGAATGAATTCGCTCCTACAGAGGTCGTGTGTTATTTCGCGTCCAGAGGCTCAGCCCAAATGCTCACGCTCATCGCGTGCATGTCGCCGGGTTTGAGCGTCACGACATCCGTCATCACGTTGGCCGTTTCAACACAGACCATGCCTTTCCAGCCATCAGCCTCCATGTCGCTGAAGGTCTTGGTTTTGTCGATCCACGGGTTCCATACCACCGACGAATTCGAGCCTTGGGTCTGAATCTGGATCCTGCGCTTCCACGCAGGGTCGACAATGGAAATCAGCTCCGGTGTGCCCTGGTAGATACGATCTGTCTCGCCGATGAACCTGATGTCACCCGACTGCACCTGGACCGTGTCCCAGCTCTCCAGCGTATTGAGGTAGCTGACGCCATCCAGGCCTTGGATGCTGACCTGATGGATGTCGCTGACCGCAAAATAACTGTGCAGCGCCTGGCTCAGCGTCACTTCATGATCGCCGGCGTTGTAGCTCAACAGGCTCACGTTCAGCGCAGAATCCAGGCGAATGCTCA
This sequence comes from Pseudomonas sp. 2, assembly GCF_056627435.1. Taxonomy (NCBI): domain Bacteria; kingdom Pseudomonadati; phylum Pseudomonadota; class Gammaproteobacteria; order Pseudomonadales; family Pseudomonadaceae; genus Pseudomonas; species Pseudomonas sp. 2. The sequence goes on along the minus strand of NZ_JBWXNG010000009.1, from coordinate 86,452 downwards.
GCTTCAGGCCAACCGTGTGCGGCCAGCCCGGCAATTGGCCTTCCGCCTTGAGTTGAATGAACTCGACGATCAGCGCCTCGCCGTCCTCGGCGATGTTGATCAATTCCCAATCGATGGCGCGGACTTCCCCGTGAGCGTTGGCCGGCTCGCCGCTCTGGCGCATGGCCTGCACGCTTTGCGGGTTGCGCTGGAAGTTGCCGAACCACGGCCAGCAGATTGGCATGCCGCCGCGAATCGCCTTGCCGTGCTTGAACACTGCGCCGGGGTTGGACCAGATCAGCGGCTCGTCGCCGTCAATCTGGTAGCTGACGATGTGCGCGCCCTGCTGGGCGATCACCAGTTCCGCCTGGCCGTGGCGGATGCGCCAGCAGTTGAGCTCACCGAGCTGGATGGATTCGACTTCTGGCGTAGGCATAAGGGTACTCACTCAAAGGACAGTGACTGATTCAGACTCTGTCAAGCTTGATGAGTTTACCGCGCAATGCCAAGTGCGATGATGCCGCCGGTGCTCAGCGCCGGGCCGGTACCGAGCGGGTGCGGCCGCTGCCGTCGATCGCGACGAACACGAATACCGCTTCGGTCACCTTGCGCCATTCGCTGGACAGCGGGTCGTCGCTCCACACTTCGACCATCATGCGGATCGAGCTGCGGCCGATTTCCTGGGTCTGGGTGTAAAAGGACAGCTGCGCGCCCACGGCCACCGGGACCAGAAACGCCATACGATCGATGGCCACGGTTGCAACGCGGCCACCTGCGACCTTGCTGGCCATGGCGGTGCCGGCCAGGTCCATCTGCGCGACCAGCCAGCCGCCATAGATGTCGCCAAAGCCGTTGGTTTCACGGGGCAGTGCAGTGATTTGCAACGCCAGATCGCCTTGCGGGATCGGGTCTTCCTGTTCGAGCTCTATCATGCCGAGGGTCCCTCTGACCCATGACTCTCATGTCATTTATTACATTTGAAAGGGAAGTTCTGCGAAATCGACTTGGCTAAATGACTTCGCACAAATTCCCTCGAATGACCGGTTGAGTCGCGGCCGGCAAGTATATCGGGCCCTGCGCCATGCTTCGACCGTCGGGTTTCGATTTTGACCGGCTGTTGTTTCGGTCTATGTGTATTTCCCGACAATTTGCTATCGTGCCGAACCGATCTGGCGCACTACGCCGACATTGGCACGCAATTTTGATGCCCGATTAACTCCTCGAGACGAAAAAATCGCGTGTACTGCCGTTACCCACGGTTGCCTCGCTGTTGATTATTTGTCCCAAGAGAGCCTCAAAAGAGAAGCCATTGTCATGTCCTCTGTGTCTTCAAGTGCCGCGCAGCCTTCGCGTCCACTGACCCGCAACGATTACAAAACCCTGTCGCTGTCTGCCCTGGGCGGTGCGCTGGAATTCTACGATTTCATCATCTTCGTGTTCTTCGCAGCCGTTGTCGGCAAGCTGTTCTTCCCCGTGGACATGCCTGAATGGCTGCGCCTGATGCAAACGTTTGGCATTTTTGCCGCCGGTTATCTGGCTCGCCCGCTGGGCGGCATCGTCATGGCGCACTTCGGCGACCTGCTGGGCCGCAAGAAAATGTTCACCCTGAGCATCTTCCTCATGGCCGTGCCGACGCTGATCATGGGCTTGCTGCCGACCTATGCGCAGATAGGCATCTGGGCGCCGCTTTTGCTGCTGCTGATGCGCGTCATTCAGGGCGCTGCCATTGGTGGCGAAGTGCCAGGAGCGTGGGTATTCGTTTCCGAGCACGTTCCCTCACGTAACGTCGGTTACGCCTGCGGCACCCTCACCTCGGGCCTGACCGCAGGAATTCTGCTGGGCTCTCTGGTGGCCACCTGGATCAACAGCATCTATACGCCGGCCGAGGTCTCGGATTACGCCTGGCGGATTCCATTCCTGCTGGGCGGCGTGTTCGGCCTGATGTCGGTATACCTGCGTCGCTGGCTGCACGAGACCCCGGTTTTCGCCGAGATGCAACAGCGCAAGGCGCTGGCCGAAGAAGTCCCGCTCAAGGCGGTACTGCGCGACCATCGCGGCGCCGTGGTGCTGTCGATGCTACTGACCTGGCTGCTGTCGGCAGGTGTTGTGGTGGTCATCCTCATGACCCCGACCCTGCTGCAAACCATGTACGGCTTCGCGCCGGCGGTCACGCTGAAGGCCAACAGCCTGGCGATCGTCCTGCTCAGCCTGGGCTGCATCGGTGCCGGCGCGCTGGCCGACCGCTTCGGCGCAGGTCTGGTATTCCTGCTGGGTTCGCTGGGCCTGTTGGTCAGCTCGTGGACCTTCTACCACACCGTCGGCACGAACCCGGATTGGCTCTATCCGTTGTACGCCATCACCGGCCTGTTCGTCGGCACCATCGGCGCCGTGCCGTTCGTGATGGTCAAGGCCTTCCCGCCTGTAGTGCGCTTCAGCGGCCTGTCGTTTTCCTACAATTTGGCTTACGCCATTTTCGGCGGCCTGACGCCGATGGTCGTGACCCTGATGCTCAAGGCGAATCCGATGGGGCCGGCCTGGTATGTGGCGATTCTGTGTGGGTTAGGAATGGGGATCGGCCTCTACCTGCTGCGTAGTCGACGGATTTAGTAATGTAGAAGAGCTTTGCGCTCGCGGCGTGATCAAGCCGCGGGCGCTTTGCATGCACCGTTAGACCTTGATGGCGAGTATCGCTGGGTTGCCACCGGCCGAACCTGCAATCAGTACCTGGTCTGGTCCAGGCTGGACAAATCCGGTCTGCGTGTTGGAGAAAAAATCCGCGTCGGTCAGTGTTCCAAATTTTTCTGGGCCTGGTACGAAGCTTTCGTCGATACTGCCATCCTTATTGAAACGCCCGAGTACAGGTCCGGATGATGTGGGTAGCGTCCAGCTTCCCTTTGTCATCACTTTTCCAGCCGTTTGCTCCGCTATGCGCGCCTGATGCCACTGATCCAGGTAGGGCGGATCGATGAACGCGTGTATGGCCGGCTGGCCCCCGTTGAAGGCATCTTCCGGCGAGCCATTGATACTGTACCGCCCGACCAGGCTTTCATCACCCCGGTCAGAAACCGCCAAGCCTGCCACGAGCATAACGCTGTCGCCATCGGAGACGGAATTGAACTGAGGGTAGTGATCTGATATCTCGGTTTCGCTGAATCCGTTTGTTCCAAATGTGTTATCCGCATTGCCTTGGCTGTCGAATTTCATGATCAGCCCGGACCAGGCAGAACCATCGGACATGTAACTCGCCCCGCAGGCGAGAATACCGCCATCCAGACTGGCGCTCAGGCCTGTTATCAGGATCAGCTTTGTGGGGTGTTCGGGATGTTTGGGTGTCAATAGACCGCCTTTCTGAAACTGGGGATCCAGTGCGCCTTCAGGTGTTAATCGTAAAATATGATAAGTGCTGCCATCCTCAGTTGTTTCAATAATGCCGACAAATATACCCTTTGCGGACACAATGCAGGAGTTGCCACTGATCAGTTGTGCTTCAAAATCTACAAGTGTATGGATATCCACTTTTCCGTCTAAGCCAAAGCTTGAATCCAACACGCCGCTGCTCAATCTCTTTGTAATGGCATAAGAAGAGTAGAGGACGCTGTTGTCTAACCACGAGATGGCTCCCCAATTGAAAGTATCACCAGCCGTTGTTTCGTGAAGGCCTCTGAGTATCGATATCCTTCCAGGAGCTCGGGTGAAATGTGCATCGATGAACCCTGTGCCAAGATCCCCAAATGAAGTGTCCAGATTTCCGGCTGTGTCGAATCGTGCCACGTGAGCGGCGTATTGCCGCTCCGGTGTAGAGGGGTTGAGTGTTTCGTAATAGGTAGCGAGTAGATACCCTTGCTTGGTGGTGCTGGGTATTATGCATGAGGCCCAACCGGTGATGTTGCCTAGCCTTAATTTGCCTGCGATTCCGAATGTCTGATCATATGCGAGCGATCCCAATGACCGGGGAGGCGAGGGCTGGCTGTCAGCTGTAGGGCCATAGATTTCAGATTCCAATCTTTGTACACGAGGTCGAATGTCCATGATGTTATACCTTTAAATGGAGGCTGCGCTTTACGGGAGCGTGTTCGCATTTTTGAACAGGGTGTGTATCAAGTTTTGATGACAACGGCCAACTAAATGCTCGGGATTGGCCCTACGTCATACCGTGAGATTTAATAGGATCCCGAATGGCAAAAAGCAAATGCTCTGCAGCTCGGGATCTGCTCATGAATGTTTATGCCAGTTGGCTGGTTACCCTTTGGTTGCCACCAACCCCGCATGCAGTTCCTGCTGCTTCTCATGCATCCAGCCCGGAAAGATGAGGCGGTTGGATAACGGATCGTACACTGGCGCTGGCAGTGGGCCCGACATCGCCAATAGCTCAGAAAGTTGTCCGATACCGTCAGGTGGACAAAAGCTCTTATTCAGCTCGCCTTTGGCTGTGTAGGCAAATGTATAAAGCGTTCCTTCAAAAACTCCGGTTCCTGCGATCCCATCGGTGCCTAGCTTGGTTGTACCGCCCCAGATTGCATTGGGCATTTCGGGGTGGGTGACGAGCTGGCCGCCATTGAATTCCTGTGCCATTTCCCCGGCGTAGGTAATACGGCAAATAAAGGGGCCCTCGCCAGTGGCGGTGATGCGCTTGCTGTCATCGTCGGCGCCCATGTGAAAGACGTATGGGTAGTCAATGTGACCTGGGGCTGGAGGTATAACGCACACTCCGTTTTTACCAAATGCCGTATCCACTTCACCTCGGCCATCCAGACACAGTAAGGTTGTCAACAGATCGCCCGGAACATCGCGTTGGCCAGCAATCACTATTTTTCTATTTGCCGCGCCAATTCGAATACTTGCGATACAAGTGACATTGAATTGCTCATTTAGATCCTGACTGAATTGAAAGGCCAGTTTTTTAACGCCCCCTTGCGCAAAGCTTATATCGGCTTCCCCGCGTTGAGTGATCATGATCAAAAACGTTTCCCAATAATATCCACCTTCGGGACGGGGGAGGTCTCCCATGACATTGACCAGGTATTTTCCATCATGAAGTGTCAAGCCCAAGCGCTGCGGCGGAGTGGCATGTTCCATCAACTCCCACAGATCGATCCACCCACTATTCCCGAAAGCGACGTCCAGCTGGCCGGAGGGCGTGAGTTTGACCAGTTGGAGACGATAATTGTTAAAGATATTGGGATCATATACATAGCACAGCGCAATGACGCTACCGTCTTCATCCTCGATCAGATTGTTCGGTGTCGCGAAGCACCCATCGAGTTCAACTGTGCCGGTTTTATTGAAACTAGTGTCAAGGCTGCCGTCAGCCTTTAACCGACAGATAGCGCCTGTGGCGCAGTCCCAATGCCTGGAAGCGTACGCCGTATAATAAGTTCCAGGGCTTTTCCGGCTCGGGATGATGTGCACGCATCCGAAAGGGAAATGCGAATAGCCTCGGCGGAGGCTCACTTTCCCACCCACGCCAAATTGAGGGTCAATCGGGGCCGGCAGGTACGGGAACATTCGGCGCTTACTAACGTTGGATGAGCGTGGTGGTTCAGGGATATATGAATATCGATAGCCGAATGGCGGTGTGTTTGTGGCAGAGTCGAAATGTTGAGTGCGCATATTCAGGTTCCTTCTGATTTTCTGATTTACAAGGGCATGGTTAAGAGCCACGCCTGGTTAAAGGTGGTGTGATGAAACCGTTCGACGCGGGATTGTTGCTCTGCCTCGATTCGAACGCTTGTAGTTGCACGCTTGCTTGATGATGAAGTGGGAGCTACGAACATTGCCTGATTCTCATCGTAGTCCGTGTGCGGTGCTACATCAGATTCAATCGGAGTAATCAATACTCGTTATATCGCGATTTTTTTATTTTGATGTCTGAATCCTTTTCTACAGAATTAGGTTGAGACGTAGTCATATCTCTCCGGAGATGTAAAGAGTTTGGCGATAAAAAATGTGAGGCTTATCGCAATCGCGATCGGCTTTGTGCTTACAGGACCCTGCGCTGAAGGCCATGGCGAATGAAACAAAATCGTGCCCGTGTTTCATCTGTCTGTAACAATGTCGTCATAGAGTAGTCACATGGCCACCATCCACCCGGCCAGCACTCTTACCTCGCCAGGAGCCAGGCATGACATTCAAGCGTTTGTTGACCGCATTCACCTTGGTGGCCGCTGGCGTCGCCGCAGCCCAGGCCGTGGCCGCGGTCGATCCGGCGATCAAGCCTTACGTCAAGACCACTGGCGTTTCGGGCAACCTGTCCAGCGTCGGCTCCGACACCCTCGCCAACCTGATGACCCTGTGGGCGGAGGCCTACAAGAAGGAATACCCGACGGTAAATATCCAGATCCAGGCGGCAGGCTCCTCCACTGCGCCGCCCGCGCTGACGGAAGGCACGGCAACCCTGGGCCCGATGAGCCGCAAGATGAAGGACGGCGAGCTGTCGGCCTTCGAGCAGAAATACGGCTACAAGCCGACGGCAATCCCGGTGGCGGTGGATGCGCTGGCGGTGTTCGTGCACAAGGACAACCCGATCAAGGGCCTGACGCTGGCGCAAGTGGATGCGATTTTCTCGGCCACCCGGCTGTGCGGCGCCAAGGGCGAAGCCAAGACCTGGGGTGATGTCGGTGTGACGGGCGACCTGGCGGGCAAGTCCATTCAGTTGTTCGGGCGCAATTCGGTATCCGGCACCTATGGTTATTTCAAGGAAGAAGCCCTGTGCAAAGGCGACTTCAAGCCCAACGTCAACGAGCAGCCGGGTTCGGCCTCGGTGGTCAGCTCTATCAGCAGCTCGCTGAACGGCATCGGTTATTCGGGCATTGGTTACAAAACGTCCAGCGTGCGCACCGTGCCGCTGGCGAAAAAGGAAGGCGGCGAATTCGTCGAAGACAACGAAGCGAACGCTCTGAACGGCACCTATCCGCTGGCCCGCTTCCTTTATGTGTACGTCAACAAGGCGCCGAACAAGCCGCTGAACCCGCTGGAAGCCGAGTTCGTGAAACTGATTTTGTCCAAACAAGGTCAGGAAGTTGTCATCAAAGACGGGTACATTCCACTTCCAGCCAAGGTTGCCAGCAAGGCGTTGGCTGATCTGGGGCTTTAACAAGGGGGTGGCACGCAGAGCCGCCATAGAACCCAGCAGCGGGGTGGCAGACGTCCCGCCAGTAAACGAAAAGGCCTTATGGAACGAGGCTCGCGAAACAATGAGCAGTCCGTTGCCACGATATTCGGGGCGACGGGCTTTTTTGCGTCACCACGCTGTCATGTATCTGTCATACACAGTGACTAGGGTGTGCGCATGAATGATTTGGCCAATTCATCGATGACCGATAAGTCTCCACCCGAGCGCATTGATTTCAATACGCCGCAGCTGCAACGCAAGCGTCGTATTCGTGCGCTCAAGGACCGTCTGACGCGCTGGTACGTGCTGGTGGGCGGACTTGCCGTGCTGGCCGCAATTACCCTGATTTTCTTCTACCTGGCCTACGTGGTCGCGCCGCTGTTCAAGGGGGCGACGCTGACTGCCAGGCCTGCGCTGACCCCCTCCTGGCTGCAGGACGCCGGCAATCCCATGGTGTTCGCCATCGAGGAGCAGAATGAGGTCGGCATGCGCGTGTCCGACACCGGCCAGGCCGTTTTCTTCCTGATCAAGGATGGCAGCGAGCTGTCCCGCGTCAGCCTGCCGGTGCCCGCAGGCGCCCATGTCACGTCCGTCGCCAAGGATCAGCCCGGCAAACCGGTGATCGCCGTGGGCCTGTCCAACGGCCAGGTGCTGGTGTTCAGACATGCCTATCCGATCAGCTACCCGGACAACAAGAAAACCATCACGCCTGCCATCACCTATCCGTACGGCGAAACACCGCTGGTGCTGGATGAAGAGGGCCGGGCGGTCGAGCACATCAGCCTCAACGCCGGAGATTCCACGCTGATCGTCGCGGGTTCCACTGGCACTCAATTGCATGTGCTGTCGCTGAGCCAGCGCGAAAACCTGATGACCGGCGAGACCAGCAATGAGCAGAGCCGCATCGACCTGCCGCAGTTGTCTGCCACGGTAAAAGCGATCTACGTCGACCCGCGCCAACAGTGGCTGTACGTGATCAATGGCCGCGCCCAGGCGGACGTGTTTGACCTGCGTGATCGCAGCCTCAATGGCCGTTACAAGCTGCTGGAAGACGCCAACGCCGAGATCACCGCCAGTATCCAGCTGGTGGGCGGGATTTCGCTGGTGATCGGCAACTCCAGAGGCGGTATCGCGCAGTGGTTCATGGCCCGCGATGTCGATGGCGAGATGCGCCTGCAGCACATCCGCGACTTTAAGCTGGGTGGTGCGCCGATTTCCCAGATCGTGCCAGAGCAGCGCCGCAAGGGCTTCATCGCCATGGACACCGCCGGCAAGCTCGGCGTGTTCCACAGTACGGCCCATCGCACGCTGTTGGTCGATCAGGTCACCGACGGCCCGGCGCTGATGGCCATGTCGCCACGGGCCAATCTGGTGCTGGTCGAGCGGGGCGGCAAGGTCCAGCCGCTGACGCTGGACAACCCGCATCCGGAAGTGTCGTGGAGCGCGCTGTGGGACAAGGTCTGGTACGAGAACTATGACGCGCCGCAGTACATCTGGCAGTCCACGGCGGCCAACACCGATTTCGAGCCCAAGCTCAGCCTCGCGCCGCTGACCTACGGCACGCTCAAGGCGGCGATCTACGCCATGTTGCTGGCCGCGCCGCTGGCGGTGGCTGCGGCGATCTACACCGCCTACTTCATGGCTCCGGGCATGCGCCGCAAGGTCAAGCCGGTGATCGAGCTGATGGAGGCCCTGCCCACGGTGATTCTCGGTTTCTTTGCCGGGCTGTTTCTGGCGCCGTATCTGGAAGGGCATCTGCCGGGGATTTTCAGCCTGCTGATCTTCACTCCGATCGGCATTCTGCTGGCCGGGTTCGCCTGGACGCGCCTGCCGCAGTCGCTGCGCCTGCGGGTGCCGGACGGCTGGGAAAGCGCGATCCTGATTCCGGTCATCCTGCTGGTGGGCTGGGTGTCGCTGGGCATGAGCTCGCACCTGGAAAACTGGTTCTTCGGCGGCGACATGCGCTCCTGGATCACCAACGACCTGGGCATCACCTACGATCAGCGCAACGCCCTGGTGGTCGGCCTGGCCATGGGCTTTGCAGTCATCCCCAACATCTACTCCATCGCCGAAGACGCCGTCTTCAGCGTGCCGCGCAGCCTGACCCTGGGTTCGCTGGCGCTGGGCGCCACGCCATGGCAGACCCTGACCCGCGTGGTGATCCTCACTGCCAGCCCGGGTATTTTCTCGGCGCTGATGATCGGCATGGGCCGCGCGGTCGGCGAAACCATGATCGTGCTGATGGCCACCGGCAACACGCCGATCATGGACATGAACCTGTTCGAAGGCATGCGCACGCTGGCGGCCAACGTCGCGGTGGAAATGCCCGAGTCCGAAGTGGGCGGCAGCCACTATCGCGTGCTGTTCCTGGCGGCGCTGGTGCTCTTGATGTTCACCTTTGTCATGAACACCTTGGCGGAGCTGATTCGTCAGCGCCTGCGCAAGAAGTATTCGTCTCTCTAGGGCAGGTAGAACGTGATGAAAAAGACCTCCCTCAAGAGCTGGTTCAAAAGCGGCGCCCCCGGCGTATGGATCAGTGCGGGCGCTGTTTCCATTGCCGTGATCATGACCATCGGCCTGCTGGCGGTGATCGCCGTGCGCGGGCTGGGGCATTTCTGGCCGGCCGATATTATTTCCGCGCAATACGATGTGCCCGGCCAGGAAAAACACGTGCTGGTGGGCGAGCTGGCGCAGTCCGAGCAAGTGCCCCGGGCGCGCCTCAAGGGCGCCGGGCTGCCGGTGCCTGACCAGGGCCCGGAATTCATGACCCGCGACCTGTTCAAGATCGGCAATCGTGATCTGAATCCCAGCGATTTCAGCTGGATCGTCGGCGAATGGCTGACCGATCAAAGCAAGCCTGCGGACTTGATGGCCATCGAGCGTCGTGAGTGGGGCAACTTCTACGGCTACCTGGTCAACGTCAAGGAAGGCGACAAAGTCGTCGCCGAAGGCGAGGCCGCGTGGCCGCAACTGCAGGCGCGCATCGCCCGGGTGCAGAAGATCGCCAGTGAGCTGAATCGCCTTGAGAAAACCGAAATCGGCGCGATCAACCACGGCATCGAACGCCTGCGCCTGCAGGCCCGCAAGCTGGAACTCAATGGGACGCTGGACGCCGAGGCCCAGGCCGATATGGCCGCCGAGCGCGCCGAGTACGACGCACGCTACAAGGCCATCGAATCGCGTCTGCTCACGCTGCACAGTGATTTTGATCGCGACAGCCTCACCGCCCGCGACGCCAATGGCAAGCAAGTGGTGATCAGCCTGGGCAAAGTGGTGCGGGCCTACCAGCCCAACGCCATGGGCGTGGCGACCAAGCTGGGCTTCTATTTCAAGAAACTGTGGGAATTCCTCAGCGAAGACCCGCGTGAAGCGAACACCGAGGGCGGGATCTTCCCGGCGATTTTCGGCACCGTGATGATGACCCTGATCATGGCCGTCATCGTCACGCCGTTTGGCGTGCTGGCGGCGGTTTATCTGCGCGAATACGCGCGCCAGGGGCCGATGACCCGGCTGATCCGCATCGCCGTGAACAATCTCGCTGGCGTTCCGGCCATCGTCTACGGTGTGTTCGGGCTGGGGTTCTTCGTCTACGTGCTGGGCGGCTCGCTGGATCGCCTGTTCTTCCCCGAGGCCTTGCCTGCGCCGACCTTCGGCACTCCGGGCCTGATGTGGGCGTCGCTGACCCTGGCGCTGCTGGCGGTGCCGGTGGTGATCGTCGCGACCGAAGAGGGCCTGGCGCGCATTCCGCTGACCCTGCGCGAAGGCTCGCTGGCCCTCGGTGCGACCAAGGCCGAGACCCTGTGGAAGATCGTTCTGCCCATGGCCAGCCCGGCGATGATGACCGGCCTGATCCTGGCCGTGGCCCGCGCCGCTGGCGAGGTGGCGCCGCTGATGCTGGTGGGCGTGGTCAAACTCGCGCCTTCGCTGCCGGTGGACGGCAATTACCCTTATTTGCACCTCGACCAGAAGATCATGCACCTGGGCTTTCATATCTACGACGTGGGCTTCCAGAGCCCCAACGTCGAAGCGGCCCGCCCGCTGGTCTACGCCACGGCGCTGTTGCTGGTGCTGGTGATCGCCTTGCTGAACCTGTCGGCGGTGGCCATTCGTAACCGCCTGCGCGAGAAATACCGGGCACTCGATACCTAAGTCACAGGCGGCAAGAAGCAACGTCGCCTTTGCACCAAACTTGTAGCTCGCAGCCAGAGGCTTGCAGCTGAAACGGGAGTGAGACATGCAGCAAGACCCCCACACCCACGGCATCAACATGTCGGCCCTGGGTCGCAAGCGCCAGGGACTGGACCTTGCCCGTGAAGACATCGCGCTGGAAGTGCCGGGCCTGAACCTGTTCTACGGGGACAAGCAGGCGCTGTTCGATATCGCGCTGAACATCCCGAAACAGCGCGTGACCTCGTTCATCGGGCCGTCGGGCTGCGGCAAGTCGACCCTGCTGCGCACCTTCAACCGCATGAACGACCTGGTGGACGGCTGCCGGGTCGACGGCGAGATCAGGCTCTACGGCCGCGATATCAACACGCGCGTCGAAGACGTCGCCGAACTGCGTCGCCGGGTGGGCATGGTGTTCCAGAAGCCGAACCCGTTCCCCAAGACCATTTACGAAAACGTGGTCTACGGCCTGCGGATTCAGGGCATCAACAAGAAGCGCGAGCTCGACGAAGCGGTCGAGTGGGCGCTGCGTGGCGCGGCACTGTGGGATGAGGTCAAGGACCGCCTGCACGAGTCGGCGCTCGGGCTTTCCGGTGGTCAGCAGCAGCGTCTGGTGATCGCCCGCACTATCGCCGTCGAACCCGAAGTACTGCTGCTCGATGAGCCGTGCTCGGCGCTCGACCCGATTTCGACGTTAAAAGTCGAAGAGTTGATCTACGAACTGAAATCCAAATACACCATTGTGATCGTTACCCACAACATGCAGCAGGCGGCGCGGGTGTCGGATTACACCGCGTTTCTGTACATGGGCAAGGTGGTCGAGTACGGCGACACCGATACGGTGTTCACCAACCCGGCCAAAAAACAGACTGAAGACTACATAACCGGTCGTTACGGCTAGCACGTGTTTCGTCAGCCCTGAACCACCGCGCAATCAATCGGACGGACACTCAGCATGATCAAAGACAGCCATACACATCACATCTCCCAGCAGTTCAACGCTGAACTGGAAGAAGTTCGCAGCCACCTGCTGGAAATGGGTGGTCTGGTCGAGAAGCAGGTAAACGATGCAGTGACCGCACTGATCGACGCCGACTCAGGCCTGGCCCAGCGCGTTCGTGAAGTCGACGACCGCATCAACCAGATGGAGCGCAACATCGACGAAGAATGCCTGCGCATTCTGGCCCGTCGTCAGCCTGCCGCGTCCGACCTGCGTCTGATCATCAGCATCTCCAAGTCGGTGATCGACCTGGAGCGCATCGGTGACGAATCCACCAAGATCGCCCGTCGCGCCATCCAGCTGTGCGAAGAAGGCGAGTCGCCACGCGGCTACGTGGAAGTGCGCCACATCGGCGATCAGGTGCGCAGCATGGTGCGTGACGCCCTGGACTCGTTCGCCCGCTTCGACGCCGATCTGGCGCTGTCGGTGGCGCAGTACGACAAGACCATCGACCGCGAGTACAAGACCGCCCTGCGCGAACTGGTCACCTACATGATGGAAGATCCACGCTCGATCTCCCGCGTACTGAACGTGATCTGGGCGCTGCGTTCGCTGGAGCGTATTGGCGACCACGCGCGCAACATCTCGGAGCTGGTGATCTACCTGGTGCGCGGCACCGACGTACGTCACCTGGGCCTCAAGCGCATGCAGGAAGAAGTCAAAGGCCTGTCTGCCGAAATGGCTAATGTTCCGGACTCGCCTGACGATAAGTAAGATTGCCTTACGGAAAAAGCCTGGCGAATGCCGGGCTTTTTTTTGGGAATCCACAGGATTTCGGCCACTTATTTTTCAGTCACCCGCGAATAATTATCCCGGTGTCGTCAAACAATTTTGGCAGTTGGCCACCAGCCAGCGATATGCTCGCCATTTGCGGTGAACACGCCATCAGGAGCGTCAATGAGTAAAGTCAGTGTGTTGGTGGTGGATGATGCGCCGTTCATCCGCGATCTGGTGAAGAAAGGGCTGCGAAACGCGTTCCCCGGCATCACCCTGGAAGACGCGGTCAACGGCCGCAAGGCTCAGGTCCTGTTGACCCGCGAGGCGTTCGACCTGGTCCTGTGCGACTGGGAAATGCCGGAGATGTCGGGCCTGGAGCTGTTGACCTGGTGCCGCCAGCAGGAAGGCCTCAAGGGCATGCCGTTCATCATGGTCACCAGCCGCGGCGACAAAGAGAACGTCATCCAGGCCATTCAGGCCGGCGTTTCCGATTTCATTGGCAAGCCGTTCACCAACGAGCAACTGCTGACCAAGGTCAAGAAGGCGCTGCACAAGGTCGGCAAGCTGGAGGCCCTGATGAGCAGTGGCCCTGCGCGGGTCAACGCTGCGTTCGCCAACGATTCGCTGGGCGCCCTGACCGGCAACCGTCCGGAAACCGTCAGCGCGACGCCACCAGCCGCAGCGCCTGCACAGCCACTGATCAAGCCCATGGCCAAGCCAGCGGCGCCTGCCGAGCCTACCGGGCGCGGTCAAGGCCAGTTGCGCCTGTCCAGCGGCATCCAGCCGTGCATCATCAAGGCGCTGACGCTCAAGGAAGCCTCGCTGGTGGTGCGCCGCAGCGAAGCCCTGCCGCAGATCCTCGACAGCGCCGTGCTCGACCTTGAGCAGGGCGAAAACGCCGAGGTCGCGCGCCTGAACGGCTACCTGCACGCCATCGCGGCCTTCGAGCAGAAGCCCGACAGCGACTGGCTGCAACTGACCTTCCGTTTCGTTGACCAGGACACCCAGAAGCTCGACTACCTGTCGCGGCTGATTGCCCGCGGTACCGCGCAGAAGCATTTCGTTCCCGGCGCGTAACCATACGCGCGGTCGAACCCTGTGGGAGCCGGCTTGCTGGCGAATGCGTCAGCCCAGACGCTGCAATGTTGAATGACACACCGCATTCGCCAGCAAGCCGGCTCCCACGGGTTGGCATTTCGCAGATTTCCACCCGGCAATTTCACCATTCCATCTCTGCATAGAAATTGCACATCCCCTCGCGCTCGCCCCTGACGCGAATTCCTTGACGCCCGTTCTGTTGCCGATTGAAACGCATGCGTCCAATTTTTACGATTTCGCTGTTAGGCTGGGCGCCATCGTCCCCTTAGCCAGGCCTATCCAGATGTTAGAGCGCTTGCTGGTGGTGTGTGTGTTGTTGCTGGCTGCGCAATCGGCCGCAGCTGTCACTATCTACCGATTCACCGATGCCAACGGAGTGGTTTCGTTTACCGACCAGCCCGTCCCCGGCGCGCAAGTGATGAAGCTGCGAGAGCGCATGGTGGAGCGCATCGACAGCCAGGTGCGCTTGAGCGTCAAGAAAGCCAAGGGCACTGACAGCCTGTATGTGCGCAACGACCTGTATGCACCGGTCGAAGTCGAACTCAAACTCTCGGGCGTCAAGAACGTGGTGGGCGTGGCCGATCAGGTCATTCGCCGGACCATTCCCGCCCGCAGCAACGAACGGCTGATCGCGCTGAGCCCACAGATCCCCAGCCGGGCCATGGCCTACAAATCGAGCTTGCGTTCCATCGTCGGCGATCCACAGCGCAGCGCTTCCTACGCGGGTTCAGTTTATCGCTATCCATTGCCCTGGGTCGGCGGGCCGTTTCGCATCAGCCAGGGGCCCAATGGCCAGTACAGCCACACCGGCGCCAAGAGCCGTTATGCGATCGACATCGCCATGCCCGAGGGCACGCAGATCATCGCTGCGCGCAGCGGCACGGTGATCAAGACCGAGAACGGCCAGTCAGGACGCGGCGCCAACCCGTCGGGCAACTTCGTGCGCATCCTGCATGACGACGGCACCATGGGCGTCTATCTGCACCTCAAGCAGGGCTCGGTGAGCGTGAAGGAGGGCGACCACGTCGCCGTAGGCACGCCGCTGGGGCGTTCGGGCAACACCGGCAACAGCACCGGGCCGCATCTGCACTTCGTGGTGCAGCGCAACGTAGGGCTGGCGCTGGAGTCCATTCCCTACGAATTCGCCCAACCGGTGCAGAGCCTGCCCAATTTTGCGGTGGGCGGGAATTGATGGTTGGTGCATAACTCTGTGGGACGGCCAGACTGGGCGCAGATGTTCTGGCCGAAGGCCGTAGGAGCTTGGCTTGCCAGCGATCTGCCGGGGACCGGCAGTAAACCCGGCGAACTCGGTTTGTCTGACTCATTGAGGTTGTCAGGTTTTGCTACTGCTTCGCAGTAGATCGCTGGCAAGCCGAGCTCCCACGGCCTTCGGCCAGAATCAAAAGCGATTCTGGCCAAGGCCAATCAATCCAGCTTCAAAACCTTCGCCAGCACAATCTTCGGGCCTTTCATCTTCTTGATGATGATGCGCAGGCCTTCGACTTCCATGACTTCCTCTTCCTCAGGCACGCGCTTGAGGCTGTCGTAAATCAGGCCCGCGAGGGTTTCGGCCTCGACGTGGTCCAGGTCGATGCCCAGCAGGCGCTCGACCTTGAACAGCGGCGTATCGCCCCGCACCAGCAGTTTGCCGGGCTGGTAGGCGAGGATGCCGCGCTCGGCCTTGCGGTGTTCGTCCTGGATGTCGCCGACCAGCACTTCCAGCACGTCTTCCATGGTCAGGTAGCCGATGACCTTGCCGTCGGCTTCCTCGACCAGCGCAAAGTGCGCGCCACCCTGGCGGAATTGCTCCAGCAGGCGCGAAAGCGGCATGTGCTTGGACACGCGCTCCACCGGGCGAATCAGCTCAGCCAGGTTGAACGACTCGGGCATGTGATCCAGCGCGGCCAGTTCCAGCAGCAGGTCCTTGATGTGCAGAATGCCTTCGAACTCGCCGCTTTCAGCGTCGTACACCGGGTAACGGCTGAATTTATGGCGGCGGAACAGCGCGAGGATTTCCTTGAGCGGCGCCTTCGAGTTCAGCGTGACCAGGTCTTCCCGGGAGTTGGCCCAGTCGACCACTTCCAGCTCGCCCATTTCCACGGCCGAGGCCAGCACGCGCATGCCCTGGTCGCTCGGGTCCTGACCACGGCTGGAGTGCAGGATCAGTTTCAGTTCTTCACGGCTGTAGTGATGCTCGTGATGCGGGCCGGGTTCGCCCTGGCCGGCAATGCGCAGGATGCCGTTGGCGCTGGCGTTGAGCAGGTAGATGGCCGGGTACATCAGCCAGTAGAACAGGTACAGCGGCACCGCCGTCCACAGCGACAGCAGCTCGGGTTTGCGAATCGCCCAGGATTTGGGCGCCAGTTCGCCGACCACGATGTGCAGGTAGGAAATGACAAAGAAGGCAGAGAAGAACGAAACGCCTTTGACGACTTCAGGGGAGCCAATACCGATGGCTTCCAACAGCGGGCCAAGCAAGTGGGCAAAGGCAGGTTCGCCGACCCAGCCAAGACCCAGCGAGGCCAGCGTGATACCCAGCTGGCAAGCGGAAAGGTAGGCATCGAGTTGGCTGTGAACCGTGCGCAGGATGCGGCCGCGCCAGCCGTTCTTGTCGGCGATGGCCTCCACGCGGGTGGCGCGCAGTTTGACCATGGCGAACTCTGCCGCAACGAAGAAGCCGTTGAGCAGGACCAGAATCATTGCAAAGAGAATCATGCCGAAGTCGGCGAAAATTGAAGCCAGGCTAATTCCAGGGGAAGGGTCCATGATGGAGTTTTGCAGGTTCCGTATGAGTGCAGGGATCAAAAAGCCCTCACAAATGGAGGGCATAAGCGAGCCAATTTAGCGGCTATGCGCCTTCATTGCTAGGGTTTGGTCATTTGGATCGGGGCAAAGTTGCAGATAAACACACTGCCTTTGCCCAGTACGCTGTTGATCTCCAGATTGCCACGATGGCGCAACAGCACGTGCTTGACGATCGCCAGGCCCAGGCCCGTGCCGCCGGTGTTGGAGGCGCGGCTGGAATCCACCCGGTAGAAGCGCTCGGTCAGGCGGGGGATGTGCTTGGGATCGATGCCGATGCCTGAGTCCTGCACGCTCAGGTGCGCGCCGCGGCCGTCGGCCCACCAGCGGATGCGGATCTGGCCTTCGGCCTGGGTGTATTTCACCGCGTTGAAGATCAGGTTGGAGAACGCGCTGCGCAGCTCCGCCTCGCTGCCCTTGAGGTTCATGTCGCTGTCGACGTCCAGGGTGATCTTCTGATTCTTGCTGCCGGACAACGCCTGGGCGTCACTGGTGATGCTCTGCAGCAGTCCCGGCACGTTAATGGGTTGGTTGTCCGACGGATAGTCAGTGGCTTCGAGCTTGGCCAGCAGCAGCAAGTCATTGAGCAGCGTCTGCATGCGGCCCCCTTGCTGCTGCATCTGCTGCAGCGCGCGGCACCAGCGCGGGTTGATCTCGTCGACGTTGTCCAGCAGGGTTTCCAGATACCCGCAGATCACGGTCAGCGGCGTGCGCAGCTCGTGGGAGACGTTGGCCACGAAGTCCTTGCGCATCTGCTCCAGTTGATAGAGGCGGGTGACATCGCGCACCAGCATCAGATGCTCGTTGTTGCCGTAGCGGGTGATCAGCATCTGGATGCGCAGGCGATCGTTGACCGGCGAGGGGATTTCCAGCGGCTCGGCGTAGTTGCCTTGCTCGAAATACTCCTTGAAGCGCGGGTGGCGCACCAGGTTGGTCACCTGCTGGCCGCTGTCCTGAGGGGTTTTCAGGCCCAGCAGGGTTTCAGCGGCGCGGTTCCACCATTCCAGGTTGCCTTCGCTGTCGAGCATGATCACCGCATCCTTGAGCGCCGCAGTGGACTCTTGGACCCGGTCGATGACCGCTTGCAGACGGCCGCGCACGCGCTGGTCGCGGCGTTGCAGGTGATAGATGCTGTCGAAGACGTCGCCCCACAGGCCGTAGCCGTCCGGCGGCGGTTCGTCGGGTTTGTGATGCTTGAGCCAGTGGTGCAGGCGCAGCAGTTGTTTGAGGGTCCAGACCAGATAAAAGCCCAGGCCGATAGCCAGGCACCCGCCGTAATGGCCGCTGATCAGCCCCGCCAGCAGCGAGACCGAGATCAGTAGCAGCAGATGGCGGATCAGGGTGCCATGCCAGTTGTGATTCAATTAACGCGTCCTTGTCTTTCAGCGTAAGGCTGAGCGTCCCCAAAAGCGTTTCAGCTCTTGGTGGAAAAACGGTAGCCAGTACCGCGGACGGTTTGTACCAGATTTTCGTAGGCATCGCCGAGCGCTTTGCGCAGGCGACGAATGTGCACATCCACCGTGCGCTCTTCGACATAGACGTTGCCGCCCCAGACCTGATCGAGCAACTGCCCGCGGGTGTAGGCGCGCTCCTGGTGGGTCATGAAGAACTGCAGCAGACGGTATTCGGTGGGGCCCATCTCGGCCGGCTTGCCGTCGATGGTCACGCGGTGGCTGATCGGGTCGAGCAGCAGGCCGCCGACTTCGATGGGCGACTCGCCATCGTTCGGGCCTGCGCGGCGCAGCACGGCCTTGAGGCGCGCGACCAGCTCGCGAGGCGAGAATGGCTTGGTGATGTAGTCGTCGGCGCCGACTTCAAGACCCTGGATCTTGTTGTCCTCTTCACCCTTGGCCGTGAGCATGATGATCGGGATGTCGCCGGTCAGCTCATCGCGCTTCAGGCGACGGGCCAGTTCGATGCCGGAGGTGCCGGGCAGCATCCAGTCGAGCAGGATCAGGTCGGGTTTGCGGTCGACGATGACGGCGTGGGCCTGCTGAGAGTTCTCTGCCTCCATGCAGTCATAGCCGGCCATTTCCAGCGCAACGGCGATCATCTCGCGAATGGGCGCTTCGTCGTCGACGATCAGAATGCTCCTGCCAACCATGCCTCGAACCTCATGTCATTTAACTGTCTTGGGGCGCATTAGATAACGGAATTATTGCAGTCGTGTGACAGGTTAGCTGGCTGCGGGCGCAATGTCCGATCCGGGGCTACGCTTGTGGTCCTGTCTCACTCGGATTGCCTGACACACACATCAACAAAAAGAGGATGTACCTATGGCTAAAATCTCTTCTGCTGTTATGGGTCTCTTGGCGACGGCTGCGTTGGCATCGTCCTCAATGGCCTTTGCGCATCATCAGGCGATGGAAAAGGACGGCGTGCTGACCGACCACCATGGCATGACCCTCTACACCTTCGACAAAGACACCTCGGCGGGCAAGTCGGTGTGCAACGACCAGTGCGCGACCAACTGGCCGCCGCTCAAGGCTGAAGCCAGCGACAAGGCTGAAGGTGACTGGACCATCATCAAGCGTGAAGACGGTGCTTCGCAGTGGGTCTACAAAGGCAAGCCGCTGTACACCTATAAAGAAGACAAGGCTGGCGACAAGACCGGCGACGGCAAAGGCGGTGTCTGGCACGTCGCCAAGCCCTGATCCTTTGTTGATGTTGCGCCGGCCCCGGCTGGCGCAACTGATCGATCAGCGCATCGCGTAGTCGACTACGATGCCCACGAAAATCGCCAGCCCCGCCCAGTGGTTGTGCAGGAATGCCTTGAAGCAAGCCTGCGGATCTTTGTCCCGCGTCGACCAGAATTCCCATGCATAGCAACCGGCCGCGACCACAAGGCCGAGGAAGAAATACAGCCCCAGTTCGAAGCGCGCACCGGCCAGCATCAGGCACAGCAGCGCCAGGCACTGCAGCGTCAGGATGATCACCCGGTCGGCATCGCCGAACAGCACGGCGGTGGATTTCACGCCGATCTTCAGATCGTCCTCGCGGTCGGTCATCGCGTAATAGGTGTCGTAGCCCACGGTCCAGAACAGGTTGGCGATGTACAAAAGCCAGGCGGCGGCGGGCAGGCTGCCGGTCTCGGCGGTGAACGCCATCGGCATGCCCCAGGAGAACGCCGCGCCCAGTACCACCTGCGGGTAGTAGGTGTAGCGCTTCATGAAGGGGTACGTCGCCGCCAGCGCCAGGCCGCCGAACGACAGCCAGACCGTCGTGGCGTTGGTCATCAGCACCAGGGCGAAACTCAGCGCCACCAGCACTGCGAACAGCATCAGCGCCTCTTTGGAGGTGACCTTGCCGCTGACCAGCGGGCGCTGCTCGGTGCGTTTGACGTGGCCGTCGACCTTGCGGTCGGCGAAGTCGTTGATCACGCAGCCGGCGGCGCGCATCAGGAACACGCCGATCACGAAAATCAGCACATTGCCCAGCGACGGCGAGCCCTTGCCCGCAATCCACAGCGCCCACAGCGTCGGCCACAGCAGCAGGTAGATGCCGATGGGTTTGTCGATACGGGTCAGTTGGATGAAATCCCAGATGCGCGGATGCAGGCGATTCAGAGACTTGAGCAGCGACAGGTACATCAGTTGCGCTCCTTGTGGGTATCAGCGGCCAGATCGATGGCACGCCAGACCGTCGGCAAAAACACTTCGGCCACCAGAATGCTCAGCGGGCCCCGGCTGAAACAGGAGCGGCGCCCCCACAGGCTGGCGCTGGCGTCTGCCTCGGGCAGCCAGCGGGCGGGGTACTGGCAAACCTGCAGCGGGCCCCGGGCGAAAGCGCGGTCGCTGAACAAAAGCTCGCCCAACGAGCGGGTGCCCAGCTCATCCATGTGCAGGCCGTCCTGCTCCAGCGCCGTGCGGCCGGCCACGCTGCGGGCGAACACCCATTTTTCGCCATGGCCGCGCAAATACACCTCGCGCACCCAGCCTTCGCTGCCTTCGGGCAGTTGCAGCGCGCTGCACTCGTCGGCGCGCAGGCGTTGCCAGCCCTCGAACAGCGGCAAGACGCTGAAGCCATCATGGGACAGCCGGGTCAGGCGGCGGGTGAGGGAGTCTTCGTGGAACAGCCACTCAAGGATGGTCGGCTCAGGCGCTTCGATCAGTTCATCGCGCAGCAACCATCGGGGTGCGGGACTTGCAGGATTTTGCTGGATCACAGTGAGCAAATATTGGCAGTCATCGAGGCGGCGAGCTTAGCATGATTGCAGGGCATCGCTTGCGGCCGCGGCAAGGCTTTGACACTTATGAAACTTGCGTCATTGCGCCTCGATCAGTAAAACGCCCTGACCCGGTCAAAAACATGCGCAGGACAGCGCGGCGAGCGGGCACGTTTAGCCTTGGAAAAACGAGAGAACCGAACCATGAAAAAGTGGCAATGCATTGTCTGTGGCCTGATCTACAACGAGGCCGACGGCTGGCCGGATGACGGCATCGCGCCCGGCACCCGCTGGGAAGACGTCCCCGAAGACTGGCTCTGCCCCGACTGCGGCGTGGGCAAGATCGATTTCGAAATGATTGAAATCGCCTGATCCGCGACCCCCAACTGACTCAAGGAGAAACGAATGAACGCACCTGTGGTGATTGTCGGTACTGGCCTTGCGGGCTACAACCTGGCCCGGGAATTTCGCAAGCTCGATAGCGAAACGCCGCTGCTGTTGATCACCGCCGATGACGGCCGTTCCTACTCCAAACCCATGCTCTCCACCGGCTTTGGCAAGAACAAGGACGCCGACGGCCTGAGCATGGCCGAGCCCGGCGCCATGGCCGAGCAACTCAAGGCCGAAGTGCGCACCCACACGGTGGTGAGCGGCATCGACCCTGGCCACAAGCGGCTGTGGATCGGCGAGGAAGCGGTGCACTATCGCGACCTGATCCTGGCCTGGGGCGCGCAGACGGTGAGCGTGCCGGTGGCGGGCGATGCCAGCGACGCCATCTTCCCGATCAACGACCTGGAAGACTACGCGCGCTTTCGTGCAGCGGCTGCGGGCAAACAGCGCGTGCTGATTCTGGGGGCCGGCCTGATCGGCTGCGAATTCGCCAACGACCTGATCGTCGGTGGCTATCAGGTCGATCTGGTGGCGCCGTGCGAACAAGTGATGCCGACCCTGCTGCATCCTGCGGCCGCCCAGGCAGTTCAGGCCGGGCTCGAAGGGCTGGGCGCGCGCTTTCATCTGGGGCCGGTGCTGACCCGGCTGTTGCGCACCGAACAAGGCCTTGCGGCACATCTTTCCGATGGCGAAGTGATCGAGTGCGATCTGGTGGTCTCGGCCATCGGCTTGCGCCCTCGTGTTGATCTGGCCGCCGCAGCAGGGCTGGAAACAGGCCGGGGCGTGGTGGTCGATCGTCACCTGAAAACCTCCCACGCCAATATCTACGCCCTGGGCGACTGCGCCGAAGTCGACGGGCTGAACCTGCTGTACGTGATGCCGCTGATGAGCTGCGCCCGTGCGCTGGCGCAAACCCTCGCGGGCACGTCGACAGCGGTCAAGTACGGGCCGATGCCGATCACCGTGAAAACCCCGGTATGCCCGCTGGTGGTCTCGCCAGTGCCCAAGGGCCTGGAGGGCGCCTGGACGGTCGAAGGGCAGGGCGCGGACATCAAGGCGCTGTGCCACGACGCCGGCGGCAACCTGCTCGGCTACGCCCTGACCGGCGCGGCGGTGATGGAGAAACTGGCGCTGAACAAGGGCTTGCCACCGCTGCTGGCGTAAATAACGGTCGTTCTGTCGGATAAGGCACGTTTTTGTTGATACAAACGTCGCTCATGCACTGGCGTGCGCATCGGCGGCATGCCATCCTCATTCCGGTCTGCCGCTACGTAGAGCCGTTGCGGCACCTGCTCGCCGCCCTTGGAAGGGCAGCACGGGACATAAAAACAAAAAACCGTAAAAGAGGCTTCATATGCGTAAACCAGAACTCGCAGCCGCTATCGCTGAAAAAGCAGATCTCACCAAAGAACAGGCCAATCGTGTCCTCAACGCCGTCCTGGACGAAATCACCAATGCCTTGCACAAAAAGGACAGTGTGACGCTGGTTGGCTTCGGCACCTTCCTGCAACGCCATCGCGGCGCGCGCACAGGTAAAAACCCACAGACCGGCGAGCCGGTGAAAATCAAGGCCAGCAACACTGTTGCGTTCAAGCCGGGCAAATTCCTCAAAGACAGCGTCAACCCGTAATCGATTGCCGTGCGCCTTGCGGAAGGCGAACGGCGATATCAGCAGGACCCAATGGGCACGCCACGGATGTGGGTGCCCATTTTTATTGCTCGCGCCATGCGTCTGCCCCGCCACTTTGCGACCGGCCAGTTCCCATTCTTCACGCTTTCGGCAGGGCCGTTAAACTGCGCTGGATTGCCCCATTTCGCACCGGATCGCACGAGGCCTTGAGCATGAAGTTCCGTTTTCTCCTGTGGATGCTTGGCCAGTTGATGGCCCGCGCCAGTCGCAACAACCCGGCTTTCCAGCAACAGCTGGCCGGCAAGGATCTGACCTTTCAGCTGCAGACCAGCGACGGCAAGGTGGCGCGGCATTTCGTGGTGCGCGATCAGCGTGTCGTCAGCCGGGGTGGCGCTGTGGAGTCGCCTGCGTTTGCCATTTCATTCCGCGATGCGGCCTATGGATTTGCGACGATGCAGGCCAGGAACAAGCAGTTGGCGTTCATGCAGGGGATTCAGGACAAGCACATTCAGGTGACCGGCAATACTGGTCTGGTGATGTGGTTTCAGGGGCTGACGAAGTACCTGAAGCCGAAGAAGAAATAACGCGCTGCTGATGTTCTGGCCCTGCGCTGGACTGAACTGTGGGAGTGAGCTTGCTCACGAAGGCTGCTCTCCCGGCACTGCATAGGGTGCGGAGGTGCCGGCCTCTTCGTGAGCAAGCTCACTCCCACAGAGATCTCCTCTTGTCGGGAGACCTCTGCGGGCCGATGCATCAATGAAACTGCGAAGCCAGCTCGCGCAGTAGCACCTCGGCTTCAAGCACCTTCTGCACCACTTCTTCAGCCTTCTCGCGTGGCAGTTCCAGGCGCTCGAACAGCTCGTCCGGGATGCCCTCGACCGGGCCTGAGCCGATGCCTTCCTTGCGCAGCAGACGCACGGCCAGGCACACCAGGTTGGCGTATTCGTGGTATTCGCCAGCGTAGTGCGGGTCGTGCTGGAAGCGCAGGGCGGTGGCCAGTTCTTCCGGCATGTCCCAGTTGCGCATCAGCCAGGAACCCATCTGCTCGCGGCTGATCCCCAGCAGGTGCTGCTCCACGAAGCTGTGGTGCAGGTGCGGGTTGACCTCGATCTGCCGGCAGATCAGCGAGAAGTGCGGCGGGAACACGTGAGCCAGCAGCAGGTAACCGAAGTTGTGCAGCAGGCCGGCCAGGTAGGTCAGGCCGCTCTCCGGACGTTTGGCACGCGGCATGGCGCGGGTCAGGCCTTCGATGACCGCCGCGGTGTAGATCGACTGCTGCCAGTAAGGCGTGGCGTGTTGCGGGTGATCCTTGGGCAGTTCCAGGGTCTTGCCCAGGGCCAGGCCCAGCGCCAGGTTGATCACCAGATCGAAACCCAGCACACGAACGATGGCGTCTTCGACCGAACGAATCTTGCCGGCAGAGCCGTAATAAGGCGATGCGGCCCAGCTGACCACTTGCGCCGCCAGCGCCGGGTCGGTTTCGACCACGCCGGTGATGTCGTCGATGGTCGCGTCCGGGTCGACCCGCAGCTTGATGATCTTCTGCGCCGTGTCGGCCAGCGGCGGAATCTCCACGGTCGCCTCCAGGCGCTGCTGGATGCGGCGGGCGGTGAAGTTCTGCACGGCCTTGGTGATTTCCTCGCGGTCATCGTCCGGGCGCGTCAGGTTGGGCTGTACCGAGGTGACCGGCTCGCCGAAGCGTGCGGCACTGGCCTTGTTCAGCAGGGTCTTGAAGTCGTCGCTGCCGATTTCCAGCAGCACACCCGGCTCGCCCGAGTCGATCAGCACGGTCGGCTCCAGCAGCACGCGCTCGTCGTACAGGCAGGGCGAGCTGGTCAGCGCCGGAAGGGCTGGGAGGGCGTGCAGGTTGTTCTTGCTCAACATCTGGTTCAGATGGTCTTGCGAGACGGCAGTCAGCTTGCGTCCGGTCAATTCGGTCAGGCGGTTGAGGTCCAGCAGCTGATTTTGCGGAAACAGGATCAGCAAGGCGCCGACGGAGTCATGGACCAGAATGGCCTGAACCTTCTGCGCGCTGGGGAGCGTATCGTCGTCCATGACTTCGCGGTAGCTGATGGCAGCTTTGCCAAGCAACTGCCGGATGACAGACGGGGCGTGTTGGGTTGCGTCGATTTGGGCAACTTCTGTCATGGCCTGTATCCAGATTCCTACAATTGCTGAAGTATAACCAGCTTAGTTGTTATATAGGTGAGACAAGTTCTTATTGCTGACTGATTCACACTTGGCCGTACTGCTGTCCGTGACGCAGCCAACGTTCCAGCAAGGGGCTGACGTGATGCGGCCAGCGCTCCAGTAAAGCCTGGGCGGCGTCCCTGACGGCAGGCAAAAGATCCGCGTCGCGCATCAGGTCCGCGACCTTGAATTGCAGCAGGCCCGTTTGTCGGGTGCCGAGCATTTCGCCTGGTCCGCGAAGCTCCAGGTCCTTTTCCGCGATGACGAAACCGTCGTTGGTCTCGCGCATGATGCCCAGGCGCTGCTTGCCGATCTGCGACAACGGCGGGTGGTACAACAACACACAATGGCTGACCGCGCTACCCCGGCCGACCCGTCCGCGCAGCTGGTGCAGCTGGGCCAGGCCCAGGCGTTCCGGGTTTTCGATAATCATCAGGCTGGCATTGGGCACGTCCACGCCGACTTCGATCACCGTCGTCGCTACCAGCAGTTGCAGATTGCCCTGTTTGAACTCGGCCATGACCGCCGCCTTTTCGGCGGGCTTCATGCGGCCGTGGATCAGGCCGACCTTGAGCTCGCCCAGCGCGCTGGTCAGCTCTTCAAAGGTGGTTTCCGCGGCCTGGCAGGTCAGCTCTTCGGATTCTTCGATCAGCGTGCAGACCCAGTACGCCTGGCGCCCCTCGCTGCACGCGTTGCGCACCCGTTCGATCACTTCGATGCGGCGGCTGTCGGCGACCAGTACGGTGTTGACCGGCGTGCGGCCGGGCGGCAGTTCGTCGAGGATCGAGGTGTCGAGGTCGGCGTAGGCGCTCATGGCCAGCGTGCGTGGAATGGGCGTGGCGGTCATGATCAATTGATGCGGGCACATCAGGCCGCCCACGCCTTTCTTGCGCAGGGCCAGGCGCTGTTGCACGCCAAAGCGGTGCTGTTCGTCGATGATCACCAGCGCGAGGTTCTTGAACTGCACTTCATCCTGAAACAGCGCGTGAGTGCCGACGACCATCGGCGTGCCGTTGGCGATCTGCTCCAGCGAGGCCGCACGGGCCTTGCCCTTGAGCTTGCCGGCCAGCCACGCGGTCTCGATGCCCAGCGGTTCGAGCCAGCGGGTGAAGTTGATGTAGTGCTGCTCGGCGAGAATCTCGGTAGGCGCCATCAGCGCGACCTGATACCCGGCCTCCAGCGCCTGCAGGGCCGCCAGCGCTGCGACCACCGTCTTGCCCGCGCCCACGTCGCCCTGAATCAGCCGCAGCATCGGTTCTTGCTGACTGAGGTCGTAGGCGATTTCCTTGCCGACACGCTGCTGCGCGCCGGTGGGCGGGAAGCCCAGGTTGGCGAGGAATTGTCTGGGCAAGCGCTTGGCCAGCGGCAATACCGGCGCGCGCTGGGAGCGCAGACTCTCGCGCAGGCGCTGCTGGGAAAGCTGGTGAGTCAGCAGCTCCTCGAAGGCCAGCCGGTGCTGGGCCCAGTGATGGCCCAGGGCGAGTTCTTCGACGTCGGCATCGGCAGGCGGATTGTGCAGGTAGTGAATCGCATCGGCCAACGGCGCCAGTTGGTAGTCCCGCGCCAGCTCCTCGGGCAGCCAGTCCGGCAGGCTGCGCGGGCCGAGCATACCCAGGCTCTGCTGGGTCAGCTGGCGCAGGCGCTGTTGGGTCAGGCCCTCGGTGGTCGGGTAGATCGGCGTGAGCGTCTGCTCGACCGCCACGTGCTCTTCGCCGGTCAGGGCGCGGTACTCGGGGTGGTAGATTTCCAGCCCCGACGCACCGGGCCGGGCCTCGCCGTAGCAGCGAATGTGCGTGCCGCGCTTGAGGCCATCCTTCTGTGCATTGCTGAAGTGATAGAAGCGCAGGCTGATCACGCCGGTGCCGTCACCCAGGCGCACCAGCAGGCTGCGGCGTTTGCCCATGACCACATCGGCGCCGCTGACGACGCCTTCGATCACCGCATCCTGGCCCGGCCGCAACGCGCCGATCGGCACGATGCGGGTACGATCCTGATAGCGCAGCGGCAGATGGAACAGCACGTCCTGGATGTTTTCCAGGCCGACTTTCGCCAGCTTTTCAGCCATGGCCTCGCCGACGCCCTTGAGCGCCGTGACCGAGACGTGGGACAGCTCCGTCATACCGCCACTTAGCTCGCTTGCGCCTGGGCTTTGGGGCGTGCCACGGAGCACAGGCGGATCGAGTCGGCGAGGATTTCGATGGCCTTGGGACGCGGAAAGCTCGCGCGCCAGGCGATGGCCACGGTGCGGAACGGAACCGGCGCGGACAGCGGACGCACCTCGATCACGCCGGGGGCGTAATGATGGCTGTCGACGGCCGACATCGGCAGGATCGACACGCCCAGGCCTGAAGCCACCATGTGCCGGATGGTTTCCAGCGAACTGGATTCGACCGTGGTGTGCTTGGCGCTGTCGCCACCCTTGACCAGCGTCGGGCAGGCTTCGAGCACCTGATCACGGAAGCAGTGGCCTTCACCCAGCAGCAACAGGCTCTTGTCGTTGAGCGCGGCAGCGTCGATGGAGGATTTCTGGGTCCAGGGGTGATCGGCCGGCATCAGCACGTAGAACGGCTCGTCGTACAGCGACATGGTCAGTACGTCGGCTTCGTTGAACGGCAGGGCGATGATGATCGCGTCCAGCTCGCCATTGCGCAGCTTGTCGCGCAGTACGTGGGTGAAGTTCTCTTCGATGTACAACGGCATTTGCGGGGCGACCCGATGCAGTTGCGGAATCAGATGAGGGAAAAGGTAAGGGCCGACGGTGTAGATGGCGCCGACTTTGAGCGGTGCGGTCAGCTGGTTCTTGCCGGTCTGGGCAAGTTCACGGATGCCCTGGGCCTGTTCGAGCACCTTCTGCGCCTGAGCCACGATGCCCTCGCCAACCGGCGTAAGACGTACCGCACTCTTGCTGCGCTCGAAAATCAGCACACCGAGTTCATCTTCCAGCTTCTTGACGCCGACCGACAGTGTCGGCTGGCTGACGTGGCAACGTTCGGCCGCGTGGCCGAAGTGCTGCTCTTGAGCGAGGGTAACGATATAGCGCAATTCTGTGAGGGTCATAGCGTGCGTCCATGAAGTTGCGGCCCCAGCATAGCGGGTGCAATCGATAGACGCACGTTATCAAGCCCTCTGTTGTCGCAAAATCAGCGTTTCAACGTTTATCCAGGGAATAAACGAAGGGCGCGACCACTTCCAGCGTACCGTTGTTGAGCAGTTCGGCAGGCGGCTTGGGCAACGGCTGGGCACGACGGATCATTTCCAGTGTGGCCCGGTCAAGCGACGCACTGCCTGAACCACCGGCAATTTCGTACGACAGCACACGGCCTTCGCCATCCACCACGAAGCGCAGGCGGTTGATGCCCTGCATGCCGCGACGACGGGCGTCTTCCGGGTACTTCTTGAACTTGCTCAGGTGACGCAGCAGATCACCCTGCCAGCTTGGCAGCGCGTTGCTCGGCGGCGTCGGCGGAGCCGGTTGCGGCGCGGCTGACTTTTCCGGCTTGGCGTTGGAAGGTGGAGTGTCTACCGGTTTCTCATCGGCAGGCTTCTCTTCCTTCGGTGGCTCGACCTTTTTAACGGGCTTTGGCGGCTGTGGTTTGGGCTTTGGCTTGACCGGTTTGGGAATGGCGATTTCCGGCTTCGGCGCTTCGGCGATCGGCGGAATCGGCAGTTCTTCTTCCGGCGCAGGCGGCTGCGGCGGTTGCACCACTTTTGGCGGTGGCGGCGGAGCGGGCTCCGGGATCGGCGCAAGCTCAACCATCATCGCCGCCGGCGGCAGCTCGATGGCCTGCGGGGCGGACCAGTGCAGCGCGACGACGATCGCCACGGCATGGACCGCCAGCACCAACAACAGACTACCGCTATAGCGCGTCAGTTTTTGGCGCGTATTGATCATTTCTTACCAACCGTCTCAAGACCGACCAGGCCGACTTTCAGGTAACCGGCACCGCGCAGCGCGTTCATGACGTCCATCAGGTCGCCGTAATCCACGCCCTTGTCGGCCTGGAAGAAGATGGTGGTGTCTTTCTTGCCCTTGGTCTTGGCGTCCAGCACCGGACCGATCTGCTCGCGCGCGACCTTCTCGTCGCCCAGATACAGGCTCTGGTCGGCCTTGACGCTGAGGAAGACCGGTTTCTCGGGTCGGGGCGCGGGCTTGGCCGTGGAGGCGGGCAGGTCGACCTTGATGTCCACCGTCGCCAGGGGGGCTGCGACCATGAAGATGATCAGCAGCACCAACATGACGTCGATGAACGGCGTCACGTTGATTTCGTGGTTCTCGGCGAGGTCGTCGCCACCTTCGTTAAGATGCAGGCCCATGGCTTACCCCATTTTTACCATGTGCGGTTGCTGAGCGCGGTCGGCGGCGGGCTGGTGATCCAGATCGCGGCTGACCAGCAACAGCACTTGAGCCGAAGCGTCGGAAACCTGTGCCTTGTAGCCGGCAATGGAGCGGGCGAAGACGTTGTAGATGACGACCGCAGGAATCGCCGCAACCAGGCCCAGCGCGGTGGCCAGCAGGGCTTCGGCGATGCCGGGAGCGACCACTGCCAGGTTGGTGGTCTGGGTCTTGGCGATGCCGATGAAGCTGTTCATGATGCCCCACACGGTGCCGAACAGGCCGACGAAGGGCGCGGTGGAGCCGATGGTGGCGAGTACGCCGGTGCCCATGCTCATGTTGCGACCGCAAGCGGCAACCAGACGCTCCAGGCGGAAGCTGACACGCTCCTTGATGCCTTCGCGCTCGCGGCTATTGGCCGACAGGTGCATTTCTTCCAGAGCATCGTGCACCAGCAGGTTGGCCAGAGTGCCTTCCTTCTTGGCGCCAGCGCTGGCTTCGTCCAGCGTGCGCGCGCGCTTGAGGGCGGCGATTTCGGTTTTCAGACGACGTTTGGCGCCCAGCAGCTCAAGGCCCTTGGCGATCCAAATGGTCCAGGTGATGATCGAAGCGATGGCCAGGCCGATCATGACCGCCTTGACGATGATGTCGGCGTTCTTGTACATGCCCCATGGCGACAGGTCGTGGGACATGCCGAAGGTGGTGTCGGCAACGGCAGGCTCGGCGGATTCGTCCGCCGCGTTCGCGGCCGGGTCCTGAACGGCAGGGGCTGCGGTGGTGTCAACCGGAGTGGCGGCAGGGGCCGGCGCTGCAGATTGGGTGGCCGGAGCTTGCGCCGGAGCACTGGAGTCGGCGAGCGCGACAGGCGCCAGCATGAGGCTGAACAATACGGCGGCAATCGCGCGACCTGCACGTGGCAGAGCCGAAGACGTGATCGACGAAGCGGGGGATTGATTAAGTGTCATGCTGGCCCGACCTGATATGAAAAAGGTGTTTCGTTCTGAATGCGACGCGCTGGCACAAGGCGAGCGGTGAAGAACAAAGGGCCGATATTATTGCAAGTAATTCTTGTTAACAAAAGTAATAGAGTATCTTTTTTTAACACGAACGCGTCCCGATGGTCGCTTTTCAGCCTTGTTTTACGGGTTAGAACCTACTTTTGATGTGGAGAATGGTCATGGCGGCGCCATCGGTTTTGATTGCGGGTTGCGGGGATATCGGCGCTCGCGTGGCGGCTGAACTCTTGCCCCTGGGGTGGACGGTCTACGGTCTGCGCAGGAGCGTCGCCAGGCTGCCCCGCGGCGTGCGCGGGGTCAGTTGCGACCTGTTCGATGCACGCATGCCCGAGCAATGGCCGGAAGGGCGCATCGACTATCTGGTGTACAGCGCAACGCCCACCCAGCGCGACGAGGCCGGCTATCGCGCCGCCTACGTTCAGGGCTTGCGTCATGTGCTGGCCTGGACCGAGCGCAGCGGGCAAAAGCCCCGGCGCATCCTGTTCGTCTCCAGCAGCAGCGTGTATGGCCAGCAGGACGGGGAGTGGATCGACGAGACGTCGCCCGCCGAAGGCAGCGGCTTTTCCGGGCAAGTGATGCGCGAGGCCGAGCAGGTGGCGCTGCAGTCCGGGATACCGGCGAGTATCGTCAGGCTGACCGGCATCTACGGGCCTGGCCGCAGTGACCTGATGAATCGCGTGCGTCAGGGCTACAGCGTCGCCGTCGAGCCTCCTTTATATGGCAACCGGATTCATGCCGACGACGCGGCCGGATTGCTGGCGTTCCTGCTGCAGGCCGATGCGCGCGGCGTGGCGCTGGACGATTGCTATCTGGGCGTCGATGACGCGCCGGTGCCGCTGGCCGAGGTGGTGGACTGGATGCGAGCGCGATTGGGCGTGACCCAGTGGTCGGAGGAAAACAGCGTGCGTCGTGCGGGCAGCAAGCGCTGCAGCAATGCCCGGGCGCGAGCACTGGGCTGGGCGCCGCGTTATGCCAGTTACAAGGAAGGGTATGAGGCGATGTTGGCGCAGCAGTAGAGAGGTGATTCGGCTCCCGTAGCAGCACGGCTTGCCGGCGGGAGCGCCCTCAAGATCGCTCCCGCCGGCAAGCCGTGCTGCTACGGGCCGGTTTCCATTTCGGCGGATATGGCGGATGTTCGCCGCAATGGATGCTTCAGTTCTTCTGCAACACCCAGCGCCGCTCACCCGGACGCAGCTCCGGCATATCGCTGGGCTGTGCCGTGTTCACCGCCTGGAAAATCTCCAGCTGCTTGCCCTGGCGTACGAAAATCCACGGATTGCCACGCTCGTTCTTCTCCAGCCACATGCTGTCGTACTCGCCACTCATCGAGGCGCAGTCGCCGGCCAGACACAGTGCATAGCGATCGTTGCCGGGCATGCCGCTGACGCTGCCGTCCGGCTGGAATTCGACCACGCTGCCCTGGCCGTCACCCTCGGTGATGGTCCATTTGCCGCCCAGATAAGCGCCATACAGGGCGTTTTCGAAACTCGTGCCGGGTTGCGCGCCCGCTGGTGCTGGCTGCTTGGGCTGGCGGAAATGCTGCTCGGGGCCTGAGTCGTTGGCGCTCTTGATCAGTTCGTCACCCTTGAGCTTGAGCTCGTCGGACGCGCTGCCGTAGAAATTCACCTTCCAGGAGCCGTCAGGATCCTGGGTGACCTTGCCCTCGGCCAGCTCGAAGCCGTTGTAGAACGTGGCCTGGCCGGCTGCAACATTGATGTCCCACTCCAGCGTCGGGCCGTAGGCCAGCAGCGACTGGCGCAGGTTGCCGCCTTCAACGGCAGCGTCGATGGCGGCCTGGTTGATCCACACACCGTCGGGCGTCTTGTTGGAATGGCTGGCGCAACCGCTCAACAGCGCGGCCAGCAGCGAGAGGGCAAATGCGATACGCATATGCGGAGTCCTTTCTTTGCTCGGGGGTAGCGGAGCGTGGATGCGCTCCGCGAGGGAATTACTCCAGGACCAGCACGGCGTCCATTTCAACCTGGGCGCCACGTGGCAGCGCGGCAACGCCGATGGCGGCGCGGGCCGGGTAAGGCTGTTCGAAGTATTTGCCCATGACTTCGTTGACCTTGGCGAAGTGGCTCAGGTCAGTCAGGAAGATGTTCAGCTTGACGATGTCCTTGAACGAACCGCCGGCCGCTTCGGCCACGGCCTTCAGGTTTTCGAACACCTGAACGGTCTGGGCTTCGAAGCCTTCGACCAGTTCCATGGTTTTCGGGTCCAACGGGATCTGGCCGGACATGTAGACAGTGTTGCCAGCCTTGATCGCCTGCGAGTAAGTGCCGATGGCGGCAGGGGCTTTGTCGCTGGAGATGACGGTCTTGCTCATGAAAAACTCCTGTTGGCGGTTGGCTACGCGCGCATGCGGGTGATGCGGATCACCCCGGTCAGCGCGCGCAGTTTCTTGATCACGCGGGCCAGGTGCACGCGGTCGTGCACGCTGACCACCAGTTGAACCACGCTGATGCGGCCATCGCGCTCGTCCATGCTGATTTTTTCGATGTTGCCGTCCGCTGCGTTGACGCTACTGGCCAGCAGGGCAATGAGCCCGCGCTGGTGTTCCAGCTCGACCCGCAGCTCGACATTGAATTCGCCAGTGACGTCCTTGGCCCAGGACAGCTGGATGCATTTTTCCGGGTTGTGGCGGATTTCACTGATGTTGCGGCAGTTGTCCAGGTGCACAACCATGCCCTTGCCCGCCGACAGATGCCCGACGATCGGGTCGCCCGGAATCGGCGTGCAGCACTTGGCGTAGCTGAGTACCAGGCCTTCGGTGCCGCGAATCGCCAGCGGCCCTTCGGCGCTCGGCAGTTCCTCGCCTTCGCTGGCCAGCAGGCGGCGCGCCACGACGTAGGCCATGCGATTGCCCAGGCCGACATCTTCGAGCAGGTCTTCGATAACCTCGACCCGGTACTCGGCGAGGATCGCCTGCAGGCGCTCGCGGGGGATCTTGTCCAGGCTGCTGTCGAAACCGTTGAGCACCTTGTTCAGCAGGCGTTCGCCCAGGCTGATGGACTCGGAACGGCGCTGCAGCTTGAGGGCGTGGCGAATATGGGTGCGCGCCTTGCCGGTGACCACGAAATTGAGCCAGGCCGGGTTCGGGCGTGCGCCGGGGGCGCTGACGATCTCGACGGTCGAGCCGCTTTGCAGCGGTTCGGACAGCGGTGCCAGGCGGCGATTGATGCGGCAGGCGATGCAGCTGTTGCCGACGTCGGTGTGCACCGCGTAGGCGAAGTCCACCGCCGTGGAGCCCTTGGGTAGCTCCATGATCCGGCCTTTGGGCGTGAAGACGTAGACCTCGTCCGGGAACAGGTCGATCTTCACGCTCTCGATGAATTCCAGCGAGTTGCCAGCGCGTTGCTGCATTTCCAGCACGCCCTTGACCCACTGCCGGGCGCGCGCGTGGGTGCCCTTGGGCTGCTCGTCACCGGAAGACTTGTACAGCCAGTGCGCGGCGATGCCGTTGTTGGCCATCTCTTCCATTTCGCGGGTGCGGATCTGGATCTCGATGGGCACCCCGTGCATGCCGAACAGCGTGGTGTGCAACGACTGGTAGCCGTTGGCCTTGGGGATCGCGATGTAATCCTTGAAGCGGCCGGGCAAAGGCTTGTACAGATTATGCACAGCGCCCAGCACGCGATAGCAGGTGTCGACCTTGTCGACGATGATCCGGAACGCGTAGACGTCCATGATCTCGTTGAAGGCCCGGCGCTTGCCGCGCATCTTCTTGTAGATGCCGTACAGGTGTTTCTGGCGGCCGCTGACGTCGCCTTCGATGCCGTCCACCTTCAGGCAGTGGCTCAGCGACTCTTCGATCTTGTTGACCAGTTCCTTGCGGTTGCCACGGGCGCGTTTGACCGCCTGGCCGATGCGCGTGGAGCGCATGGGGTACATGGCTTTGAAACCCAGGTCTTCGAATTCGATACGCACGCTGTGCATGCCCAGCCGATTGGCGATGGGGGCGTAGATCTCGAGGGTTTCCTTGGCGATGCGGCGGCGCTTCTCGCCGGACAGCACTTCCAGCGTGCGCATGTTGTGCAGGCGGTCGGCCAGCTTGACCAGGATCACGCGGATGTCGCGCGCCATGGCCATGGCCATCTTCTGGAAGTTTTCAGCCTGGGCCTCGGCCTTGGTCTCGAAGTTCATCTGGGTCAGTTTGCTGACCCCGTCGACCAGTTCGGCTACGGTTTCGCCGAACTGCGCACAGAGCGCTTCCTTGGCGATACCGGTGTCTTCGATCACGTCATGCAGCATCGCGGCCATCAGGCTCTGATGGTCCATGTGCATGTCGGCAAGGATATTGGCCACCGCCAGCGGGTGCGTGACGTAGGCTTCGCCGCTGCGACGGCGCTGGCCGTCGTGGGCTTGTTCGGCGTAGAAGTACGCTCGGCGAACCAGGTTGACCTGGTCGGCGCCGAGGTAGGTCGAGAGGCGATCGGCGAGGGCGTCTATGCTCGGCAAGATAGGACTCCTTGCCGAAGGCTGTGACCCTGCGCCTTGCTGCATCGACCGGGCATAGGCTTAGACGGCCTCGTTGGACTCGTCCTCGAACGCTGCGAACAGTGGTTCATCTTCGACGATTTCGGCTTCTGCAATGACGGAGTAGTCCATCAGGCCCGCTGCGATTTCACGCAGGGCAACAACGGTAGGCTTGTCGTTTTCCCAGGCCAGCTTCGGCTCTTTGCCGCCGGTAGCCAGTTGACGCGAACGCTTGGTGGCGAGCATGACCAGCTCAAAGCGGTTATCTACATGTTCCAAGCAGTCTTCAACGGTCACGCGGGCCATGGGTATTCCTCGTAGCAAATGCGGTATGCGCGGTGCCCGGATGGGCGAGCGGACTCGGTAGTTTACAAGTGGTCAGCCAAAAGCATCAAGCGGCATGCCACGAGCGGTCGGTTTTCGCAGGCCTGCAGGCGTTGCGGCCTCTGCGAATTTGCAGGTCTGCTCAATTTTTTGTGGGAGTGAGCTTGCTCACGAAGGGGCCGGTACATCCATAGCAGATGTAGAGCCCGCACGTCAGCTTTCGTGAGCAAGCTCACTCCCACAGGTCAGGCAATCATGCCAACAGTTGCGCTAATAATTGAGCGTGGCGCTGCTGCTGATGCTCCTGGCTCAGCAGATTGGCGCGGAAGATCGCCTTGAGGTCTTCCAGCGCGGTGGCGAAATCGTCGTTGATCACGATGTAGTCGTACTCGACATAGTGGCTCATCTCGCTGACGGCTTCGCGCATGCGCCCTTCGATGATCTCGTCGCTGTCCTGGCCGCGGTTGGTCAGGCGCTGGCGCAGGGCCTGCTGTGTCGGCGGCAGGATGAAGATCGAGCGGGCGTGGGGCATCAGTTTGCGCACCTGCTCGGCGCCCTGCCAGTCGATTTCCAGAATCAGGTCGTGGCCTTCGTCCAGGGTCTGCTGCAGGCGGCTCTGTGAAGTGCCGTACAGATTGCCGAAGACTTCGGCCTGCTCGAGGAAGTCGCCGTGCTCGATCATTTTCACGAACTCGGCGCGGTCGACGAAGTGGTAGTTCACGCCATCCACTTCGCCCGGGCGCATGGCGCGGGTGGTGTGGGAAACGGAGACGCGGATCTGCGGTTGGGCATCGATCAGGGCTTTGACCAGACTGGTCTTGCCGGCGCCCGAAGGCGCGGAAACGATATAAAGAGTGCCGGTGCTGTGGGTCATGTCGGAGGTGGCCTTACTCAATGTTCTGCACTTGTTCGCGCATCTGCTCGATCAACACCTTGAGGTTGACCGCAGCCTGTGTGCTGCGAGGGTCGAAGGCTTTGGAGCCCAGTGTATTGGCTTCGCGGTTGAGCTCCTGCATCAGGAAGTCCAGCCGGCGACCGGCCTGGCCGCCGGTCTTGAGGACGCGGCGCACTTCGGTGACGTGGGTGCTCAGGCGGTCGAGTTCTTCGGCGACGTCGCTCTTTTGCGCCAACAGGACCATTTCCTGCTCCAGGCGCTGCGGATCGAGTTCGGCCTTCATGTCAGCGAAGCGGTCGAGCACCTTCTGGCGCTGAGCGGCGAGCATCTGCGGAACCAGGGTGCGCAGGGTAGCGACCTCGATCTTGATCGACGTCAGCCGTTCGTCGAGAAGTTTCGCCAGGTCCGCGCCCTCACGTGCGCGACCGGCCTTGAGTTCGTCCAGGGCTTCGTTGAACAGCGCCAGGGCGTCATTGTTCAGGGCCTGCGGGTCGCTGGCATCGCCCACCAGCACGCCGGGCCAGGCCAGTACTTCCAGCGGGTTGAGCGCGGCGGGCTGCTTGATCAGGCCTGCGACGATCTCGGCAGCTGCAACCAGTTGGCTGGCGCGTTCGCGATCGACCTGCAGCGGCTTGCCGGCGGTCTCTTCGGTGAAGCGCAGGGTGCATTCGATCTTGCCGCGGGACAGGCCCTGACGCAGCGCTTCACGCACTGCGCCTTCCAGGTCACGGAAGGATTCGGGCAGGCGCAGGTGCGGTTCGAGATAACGGTGATTGACCGAGCGCAGTTCCCAGCTCAGCGTGCCCTGGGTGCCGGCTCGTTCGGCGCGGGCGAAGGCCGTCATGCTGTGCACCATGGGGAGTACCTCTATAAAGTCAGGCGTTGGCGGTAGCCTGTTCGGGGCGATGGATTGCCCGGATGATGTCGTCGGTACGCGACAGGCTATAAAGGCGCACGATTGTAGCGCAGAGCGGGCCGTGCGCCCAAATGTGAAGATGTCGCAATTGCTTTGCGATCCTTCCTGTTTTGCAGTCGGAGCGTTCCGTGGCGCCTGGATGGTCTGGCGCCGGCAATCACCGAGGGTTCATTAGATGCCCCAAGCGCGTGCTTGCGCCTCTATAATGCGCCTTAAGTTTTCCGTCTCAGTACAGGTATCCCAGATGAAACGTCCAAGTGGTCGCGCTGCCGATCAGCTCCGCTCGATCCGCATCACCCGCAACTACACCAAACACGCCGAGGGGTCTGTGCTGGTCGAGTTCGGCGACACCAAGGTGATCTGCACCGTCAGCGTCGAAAACGGCGTTCCGCGCTTCCTCAAGGGGCAGGGCCAGGGCTGGCTGACCGCCGAATACGGCATGCTGCCGCGCTCTACTGGCGAGCGTAACCAGCGTGAAGCAAGCAAGGGCAAGCAGGGCGGCCGTACCCTGGAAATCCAGCGCCTGATCGGCCGTTCGCTGCGTGCGGCGCTGGACATGTCCAAGCTGGGCGACATCACCCTGTACGTCGACTGCGACGTGATCCAGGCCGATGGTGGTACGCGCACCGCGTCCATCACCGGCTCCATGGTCGCGCTGATCGATGCGCTCAAGGCCATCAAGAAGCGCGGCGGCCTGAAGGGTGGTGACCCGCTCAAGCAGATGATCGCAGCCGTTTCGGTGGGCATGTATCAGGGCGAGCCGGTACTGGACCTGGACTACCTGGAAGACTCCGCGGCCGAGACCGATCTGAACGTGGTCATGACCAGCGCAGGCGGCTTCATCGAAGTGCAGGGCACCGCCGAGGGCGCGCCGTTCCAGCCGCAGGATCTGAACGCGATGCTGGCGCTGGCGCAGAAGGGCATGAACGAAATCTTCGAATTGCAGAAGGCCGCACTGGCCGACTGACCGCGGGATTCACCACCATCTGAAAAGGAATGTTCGATGATCGACAGTCAACCGTCGTTGCCAGCGCCGAGCAAGGAAGTCCGCCAGTGGGCCATGTTGTGCCACTTCGCGGCGTTCTTCGGCCTGATCTTCCCGTTCGGAAACCTGCTGGGGCCGTTGATTGTCTGGCAGTTGAAGAAAGAGGCCGATCCTTTCATCGACGCCCAGGGCAAGGAAGCCCTCAATTTCCAGATCACCGTGGCGATCGCGGCGATGATCTGTTTTCTACTGATGGTCATCGTCATCGGTTTCCCGCTGCTGATGCTGGTGGGCGTTGGTGCGCTGGTGCTGACCATCATCGCCGGGATCAAGGCCAATGACGGGGTTGCGTATCGCTATCCGTTTACCTGGCGGTTGATCAAGTAGCTGGACGTGTCGCATGTCTGCTTTTTGTGGGAGCCGGCTTGCTGGCGATTGCGGTGTGTCAGACGCAGCAATTTTGAATGATGCACAGCATTCGCCAGCAAGCCGGCTCCCACAGGGTTAGGACGCGGCGCCAGATTGCAGACAAACAAAAGCCGACTTCACGTCGGCTTTTCTTTTGGGCAACGGGACGTCAGATGGTCAACGTCCAGTCGTAGTCCACGATCAGCGGCGCGTGTTGCGAGAACCGCGGCTGGCGTGGCAGGCGTGCGCTGCGTACGAAACGGCGCAGGCCCGGGGTCAGCAGCTGATAAT
This sequence comes from Pseudomonas sp. 2, assembly GCF_056627435.1. Classification (NCBI taxonomy): domain Bacteria; kingdom Pseudomonadati; phylum Pseudomonadota; class Gammaproteobacteria; order Pseudomonadales; family Pseudomonadaceae; genus Pseudomonas; species Pseudomonas sp. 2. The sequence goes on along the minus strand of NZ_JBWXNG010000009.1, from coordinate 47,556 downwards.
CGAAGCGCCAGCCCAGATTGAGCATCTCGGCCTGTTCGTTATCCGGCCACCAGCTGTACTGGTCGCCTTCGCGGCTGACTTCGCGCAGGGCATCGACATAGCCCATGTTGCCGACAATCTCGTCCATCCAGGCACGCTCTGGCGCCAGGAAGCCCGGGGATTGCTGGCTGTCGCGCCAGTTCTTGATGTCCAGCTTCTGCTGCGCAACATACAGCGAGCCACAATAGATGTACTCGCGACGTTTGCGCCGCTGCTTGTCCAAGTACTTGCCGAAGTCGTCCATGAGCTTGAACTTCTGGTTCAAGTCTTCATCGCCGTTCATCCCGGAGGGAAGCAGCAAAGTTGCAATACTGACTTTGTCGAAATCGGCCTGCAGGTAGCGCCCGTAACGGTCGGCTGTTTCAAAGCCCAGACCGTTGATGACCGCTTTCGGCTGCAACCGCGAGTAAAGTGCCACGCCACCCTGAGCGGGGACTTCGGCATCGCAGGCATAAAGGAAGTAACCGTCCAGTTGGTAGGCCGGGTCATCCATTTCGAAAGCGGAGGCGCGGGTATCCTGAAGGCAGATCACGTCGGCATTCTGGGCTTGCAGCCAACTGAGCAAACCACGCTCGACTGCAGCCTGAATACCATTAACGTTCACACTGATGATCCGCATAAATGGCCCCAAAAATCACGTGCGTGTATGATACCCGAGCTCTACCTAATTAGCTAAATCCGTGGTATTCGGGGCTTTTTTCATGCATGCGTATCAGCGCGATTTCATTCGTTTTGCCATCGAACGCGGGGTTTTGCGCTTCGGTGAGTTCACTCTGAAGTCCGGACGGACCAGTCCTTACTTCTTCAATGCCGGTCTTTTCAACAGCGGTTCGGCACTTGCGCAACTGGGCAAGTTCTATGCGGCGGCGATCGTTGAAAGCGGTATTTCCTTCGACGTTCTGTTCGGGCCCGCCTACAAGGGCATCCCGCTGGCGGCCACGACGGCCGTGGCTTTGGCCGATCGTCACGACATCGACACGCCTTGGTGCTTCAACCGCAAGGAAGCCAAGGATCACGGCGAAGGCGGCAGCCTGGTGGGCGCCGCGCTGGCGGGCAACGTGCTGATCATCGACGACGTGATCACCGCGGGCACCGCGATTCGCGAAGTGATGCAGATCATCAAGGCCCAGGGCGCGACGGCCGCAGGCGTATTGATTGCACTGAACCGTCAGGAACGTGGCAATGGCGAGCTTTCCGCGATTCAGGAAGTCGAGCGCGACTTCGGTATTCCGGTAGTGAGCATCGTTTCGTTGAATCAGGTACTCGAGTTCCTGGCCGACGATTCGCAGCTCAAGCAGCATCTGCCAGCCGTTGAGGCGTATCGGGCTCAGTACGGAATCTGAGCCGTCAGAGGATCGGGATTTTATGCTCAAGCCGGGCGCAGTAGGTCTTTGGTTGTTGCTGAGTGTCGCTGGCATCGCAGGCGTTCACGCCGATGACAGTCCGGGCATCGTGTTCTATCGCTACGTCGACAGCCGTGGCGTGACGGTCATGGATCGTCAGGTGCCCGCGGAGTATTCCGGCAAGGGATACGAAGTGCTGAACCAGCGCGGGCGCGTCATCCAGGTGGTGCCGCCTGCGCCGACGGCTGACGAAATGCGCGAGGCCCAGGCCGCAGCGCAGGCGGCCAAGGCGCAATCCGATGCCGACGCCCAGTTGCTGCACCTGTACAGCAGCGTGGCGGACGTCGACCGCGCTCGCACGCGCAAGCTCGCGGAGCTGGATGCGTTGATTTCCGTGGCGCAGAGCAATATCCAGGGCCTGACGACCCAGCAAGGCGCGTTGCAAGGACAGGCGGCGGATCAGGAGCGGGCAGGGCGGCAGGTGTCGCAAGGCCTGATCGACCAGATGAACGACGTGCGCGATCAGCAGCAGAATCTGAAGGTCGACATTCAGCGTTATCAGAATGCCCGGCAGCAGGCTGAAGCCGAATTTGCGCAGGATCGCGCGAGGGTGCAGCAGCTATTGCCGCAGTAGAGCTATTTTGATGCTGCGCCGGGCATGCTCAAACCTGTAGGGGCGAATTCATTCGCGATTGGTCAGCAAGGACGATACATCTGTATCGCCTGGACGATTTTCGCGAATGAATTCGCTCCTACAGAGGTCTGGTTACAGACCGATCAGGAACGCTTGCGGTTGCTGATCAGGGTGCCCACGCCGGTATCGGTGAAGATTTCCAGCAGCACGGCATTCGGTACGCGGCCATCGACGATGTGCGAGGTGGTCACGCCGCCTTGCACCGCTTCCAGCGCGCAGCGGATCTTGGGCAGCATACCGCCGTAGATGGTGCCGTCGGCGATCAGGCCGTTGACCTGTTCAGTGGTCAGGCCGGTCAGCACCTTGCCTTCCTTGTCCATCAGGCCGGCGATGTTGGTCAGCAGCATCAGCTTCTCGGCTTTCAGCGCTTCGGCCACCTTGCCAGCGACGAGGTCGGCGTTGATGTTGTAGGACTCGCCATCGGCGCCCACGCCAATTGGCGCGATCACCGGAATGAAATTGCCGTTGACCAGCATGTTCAGCAGTTCGGTGTTGATGCCGACGACTTCGCCCACGTGGCCGATGTCGATGATTTCCGGCTTGGTCATCTCCGGGGTCTGACGGGTCACGTTCATCTTCTTGGCGCGGATCAGCTGCGCGTCTTTACCGGTCAGGCCGATGGCGTTGCCGCCGTGACGGTTTATCAGGTTGACGATGTCCTTGTTGACCTGGCCGCCCAGTACCATTTCCACCACGTCCATGGTCTGGGCGTCAGTGACGCGCATGCCGTCGATGAAGTGGCTCTCGATGGACAGGCGCTTGAGCAGGTCGCCGATCTGCGGGCCGCCGCCGTGAACCACGACCGGGTTGATGCCCACGGCCTTCATCAGCACGATGTCGCGCGCAAAGCCGGTTTTCAGCTCTTCGCTCTCCATGGCGTTGCCGCCGTACTTGATCACCAGCGTCTTGCCGACGAAACGGCGGATGTAAGGCAACGCTTCGGAAAGGACCTTGGCGGCGTTGGCTGCGGCATCACGTTCGAGGGTCATTTGGGCTCCACTCAAGAAATTTGATCAAAAAGGAAGTTCTAGGTCCGGTGCTACGTTGTTCAACTGGGTGCGGAACACGTCCTTGATCCGTTGCAGTTCGGCCTCGGTCTCGGCTTCGAAGCGTAATACCAGCACCGGCGTGGTATTGGAAGCCCGAACCAGGCCCCAGCCCTTCGGATAATCGACACGCACGCCGTCGATGGTCGTCAGGTTGGCGTTGCCCCACTGCGCATCACGCTCCAGCGCCTGGATGATGCTGAACTTGCTGGTCTCGGTGACCTTGACGTTGATCTCCGGGGTCGACAGATCGTTCGGGAAGGTCTGGAACAGCTCTTCGGCACTCTGCGTTTCCTGGCTGAGGATTTCCAGCAGCCGGGCCGCGCTGTAGATGCCGTCGTCGAAACCGAACCAGCGCTCCTTGAAGAAGATGTGGCCGCTCATCTCGCCAGCCAGCAGCGCGCCGCTTTCCTTCATCTTCTTCTTGATCAGCGAATGACCGGTTTTCCACATCACGGGCCGCCCGCCGTATTCCTGGATCAGCGGAATCAGGCGGCGCGAGCACTTCACGTCGAAAATGACATCGGCCCCCGGATTGCGCTTGACCACATCCCGGGCGAACAGCATCAACAGGCGATCAGGGTATACGACGCTGCCCGCGTTGGTGACGACACCTACGCGGTCACCATCGCCGTCGAAGGCCAGGCCGACATCGGCGCCGGTTTCCCTGACCTTGGCGATCAAGTCCTGGAGGTTTTCCAGCTTGCCCGGATCGGGGTGATGGTTGGGGAAGTTGCCGTCGACCTCGCAGAACAGCGGGATCACTTCGCAGTTCAGCGCCTCGAGCAGTTGTGGCGCGATCACGCCCGCCGCGCCGTTGCCGCAGTCGACCACCACCTTCATGCGCCGGGCCAGCACCACGTCGTTGAGGATCTGACCCTTGTAGAGGTCGAGAATGTCGACCTTGCTGACGCTGCCCTTGGCCGGTGGCAGGTTGTTGTGCTTGATGCGGTCGTGCAGCGCCTGGATCTGCTCGTTGGCCAGCGTGTCGCCGGCAATGACGATCTTGAAACCGTTATAGTCCTTGGGATTGTGGCTGCCGGTGAGCATCACGCCGGTGCGGCCTGCCAGCACGTTGGCGGCGTAATACAGCGCAGGCGTGGGCACCAGGCCGACATCGCTGACGTGGCAGCCGCTGTCGTACAGGCCCTTGATCAGTTGCGCCACCAGCTCGGGGCCGGACAGGCGGCCGTCGCGGCCCACGCTGACGTTGGGTTCGCCCTGTGCCTGGGTCTGGGCGCCAATGGCGCGGCCGATCCAGTAGGCGGTCTCGCCGCTCAGTGTTTCGCCGACGATGCCGCGAATGTCATAGGCGCGGAAGATGGTGTCCGGAAATTCCGGGGCGATGGAAACGGTGCTGCTCATTGCGTGGGATTGCTCCGACTCCAGAAATTGCGCCTCATCGATGACGTCGAGGTCGAGAATGTCTGTGTCCTGAAACAGTGGATCGGTCAGCTCGCTGTCATCGGTATCGAGCGGCGTGAATACGGCCTTGTTGCCCGGCGAGCCGGACGGCGCAGCGCCGGAACCGTTGCTGGCCACGACGACCGGTGTCGGCGGGTTGCGCAACGAGATGCGCGCCATGCTCTGCGCCAGCTGGTTGAGGGCCGCCAGGCTGAGGCTGAACGCTTTGACGGCCTTGCCGCCGGAGAGTTCGTCGAGCAGTTGTTCAAGTTGTCGGGCGTCGGCGCTGACCCGGCGTTTGAGCGCGCTTTCATTCAGGTACAGGCCCAGCAGCACGCTGCCGATGGCGACCAGCGCCGCCAGAAGCAGCATCAGCGATGGCGGAGACGATATCAGGGCAGGCCCCGGGGTGAATGTCAGCTTCCAGTTGGCAAAGCCTGTGGAAAAGTCGACAGGGTGGCCGCCATCTGCCTGGCCGCGTGTCAGAAAACTCTGCGCGGCGGCGTCGCCGAACTGCTGGCTGAGCACGATCTGGCCCACCTCAGGCGGGGCGTCCGGCAGGGCGTTGGTCAGCCTTTGCAGTTTGAAACCCAGCAGCAGTGTGCCGGTGACGGGGGCGTCGGCGGCAGTGCGCACCGGGGCGACGCTGTAAATCACCCAGCTGTCGCCCACTTTGCGCGCTTCGGGCGCAGGCGTTTCGCCTTTGGCGGCCTTGGCGAGCATGTCCAGCGTGGCGAAGCTGATCGGCAGGGCGCCCTGGTTGTCGACGTTATTGAAGCCGACCGGATTGATGCGTGCACCCACCACGCCATCGCGGTAGCCCAGCTGATTCTGCAGGGCGTCGATCCGGGCCGGGTCGCTGCCTTGCAGGGCCTGGCTCAGCGCCGGGTCCTGTGCCGCCGCCTGGGTGCCCGCGTTGATCTGGCGCAGCGCCTTGCCGATGGCGCCCGCCTGAGCGGTGCCCCAGGCCTGGGCGAGCTGATCCTGCTGCTGAGGCTGACTCATGAGCCCCAGCCAGACCAGCACGCTGGCGGCCACGATGCCGATGAGTGCAGGGAGAAGGCCGGGGCTGGCCAGGCTCAGATTGGCTTCCTTGACCGTTGCATCAGTCGTTTCCTGGCCTTTGGCCGCTTTGGCTGTGCGTTTGATGCCTTTCAAACTCGACTCTCCCTGCTCGGTCTTGCGGATGCGAATTTAGATGTTCTGCACCCTGCCGGGCCCGTTCAGAGCGTCGTCGGCAGGTTTGCCTGGGAACGCCGCACGCTCAATGGCTGCCGGAATGTCCGAAACCGCCTGCGCCGCGCTGGCTTTCGTCAAATTCCTGAACCACTTCGAAGTGCGCCTGAACCACCGGCACCAGTACCAGTTGGGCGATGCGCTCGCCGACGGAAATCGTGAAGGCGGTCTGCCCGCGGTTCCAGCAGGACACCATCAGCTCGCCCTGATAATCGGAGTCGATCAGGCCCACCAGGTTGCCCAGCACGATGCCGTGCTTATGGCCCAGGCCCGAGCGCGGCAGGATCAGTGCCGCCAGGCTCGGGTCGGCGATGTAGATCGACAGGCCTGTCGGGATCAGCAGGGTCTGGCCGGGTTCAAGCAGCGTGTCCTCTTTGAGCATGGCGCGCAGGTCCAGGCCGGCGGAACCGGTGGTGGCGTAGGCCGGAAGCGGGAATTCGCCGCCAATGCGTGGGTCGAGGATCTTGGCTTGTAGAGCGTGCATACGTGATTAAACCTGTTTCATGCGTTCAGCGATAAAAGTCACCAGCTGGCGGGCAATCTTGGCCTTGCTGGTCTGGGCGAAGAGCGTTTCCTGCAACGCTCGGTCGATCACGCTGCAGGCGTTCTCTTCGCTGTTGAAGCCAATGCTGGGGTTGGCGACGTCGTTGGCGATGATCAGATCAAGGTTCTTGTCCTTGAGCTTGCGAGCAGCGTAATCGAGCAAATGCTCGGTCTCGGCGGCGAAGCCGACACTGAAGGGACGATCCTCGCGTTGGGCGATGGTGGCGAGGATGTCCGGGTTGCGGACCATCTGCAGCAGCAGGCCATCGCCCTTGGTAGGGTCTTTCTTCAATTTCTGTGGGGCGACGACTTCCGGGCGGTAGTCTGCGACCGCTGCGGAGGCGATGAACAGGTCGCAGGGCATGGCGGCTTCGCAGGCAGCGAGCATGTCGCGGGCGCTGACCACGTCGATGCGCGACACCCGGTCGGGCGTCTGCAGGTTCACGGGGCCAGTGATCAGGGTGACGCGGGCGCCTGCCTCGACGGCCGCCTCGGCCAGGGCAAAGCCCATCTTCCCGGAGCTGTGATTGGTGATGTAGCGCACCGGATCGATGTTTTCCTGAGTCGGGCCTGCAGTGATCAGCACGTGTTTGCCGGTGAGGGCCAGACGCTGGAAGCAGTCGGCGGACAGTTGCGCCAGATCATTGGGTTCGAGCATGCGCCCGTAACCTACGTCGCCACAGGCCTGGCTGCCGCTGGCAGGGCCGAAGATGCGGAAGTCGCGGCTCTCCAGGGTCTGCAGATTGGCCTGGACCGAAGCATCGCGCCACATGGCCTGATTCATCGCCGGGGCGACGGCGACGATGGCGTCGGTGGCCAGCACCACGGTGGTCAGCAGGTCGTTGGCGATGCCCTGGGCCAGGCGCGCAATCAGGTCGGCGGTGCCAGGGGCGATCAGGACCATGTCTGCCCATTTGGCCAGCTCGATATGGCCCATGGCCGCTTCGGCTGCGGGGTCCAGCAGGTCCAGATGAACCGGATGGCCGGACAGCGCCTGCATGGTCAGCGGGGTGATGAACTCGGCGCCACCGCGGGTCATGACCACCCGCACTTCGGCGCCGTGGTCCTTGAGCCTGCGCACCAGCTCTGCACTTTTATAAGCCGCGATGCCACCGCCGACGCCCAGAACGATTCGTTTGCGATACAGCCGCTGCATAGGCCTGCCTTTTGGTCGAGTTACACGCGGCAATCAAGTCGCCTCCCCAGGCCCGACTGCCACGTAAAAAAGATGGCTAAGATAGCACAGCGACCGCACGGGAACAGCGGCGTCCACTGACAGGGAGGTGCTATGAGTATTCGCGATTGGCCAGCCGCTGAAAGACCCCGGGAGAAGCTGCTCGAACGAGGTGCTGGGAGCCTTTCCGACGCCGAGCTGCTCGCCATTTTCCTGCGCACCGGGGTCTCGGGAAAAAGCGCCGTGGATCTGGCTCGGCACCTGTTGAACCGCTTCGGCAGCCTACGTGCTTTGCTGGACGCCAATCTTGCTGCGTTCAGCGGCGAACTGGGCCTTGGTCCGGCGAAATTTGCCCAACTGCAGGCGGTGATGGAAATGGCCAGACGCCACTTAGGAGAGAACCTCAGGCGCGGTTCGGCGCTGACCAGTCCGGCAAAGGTGCGCAGCTATCTCAAGGCGCTGTTACGCCACGAGCCCCATGAAGTGTTCGGCTGTCTGTTTCTGGACAGCAAGAACCGGGTCCAGGCTTTCGAGGCGCTGTTTCAGGGGTCGATCAACACGGCTCACGTCCACGCCCGGCAGGTGGTCAAGCGGGCGCTGGCGCACAACTCGGCGGGGGTCATCCTCTGCCACAACCATCCATCCGGCGTGTGCGAGGCCAGCCAGGCGGATATCGACCTGACTCACAGTCTCAAGAAAGCGCTGGCGATGGTGGATGTGGCGGTGATCGACCACGTGATCATTGGCGATGGCGATCCGTTGTCGATGGCGGAGCTTGGGTTGATGTAATCGAAGGCTCAGCAGCCCGCTTTGATTCTGGCCGAAGCCTGTAGGAGCTTGGCTTGCCAGCGATCTGGCGCGAAGCGGCAGCAAATCCTGTGCACGCGGTATGTCTGACACGACCAGGTCGCCTGATCTTGCTGCCGCTGCGCGCCAGATCGCCTGCAAGCAGGGCTCCCACGGCCTTCGGCCAGAATCAAAATCGAGTCCGGCAGAAGGCCAGAAGTGATTACTTCACCATCACCTTGGCAAAATCCTGCCGTCCGAACGGGCTGACGTCGTAGCCCACCACATTCTTGCGGGTCAGCGCGTAGGCCGTCGGATGCGCCAATGGCAGCCACAACGCCTGTTTCTGAATCTGTTCCTGCGCCTGATGGTAGAGCTTGCTGCGTTGGTCCTGGTCCGGCACCGCCTTGCCCTGGCTGATCAGCTTGTCCAGGCCTTCGTCGCAATAGCGCGCGAAGTTGGTCCCGGATTTCACTGCCGCGCAGGAGAACTGCGGCGTCAGGAAGTTATCCGGGTCGCCGTTGTCGCCCGCCCAGCCCATGAACAGCAGGTCGTGTTCGCCGGTCTTGGCGCGACGAATCAGCTCGCCCCATTCGATGACCTTGATCTCGGCCTTGATGCCCACGGCTGCCAGATCGTTCTGCAGCAATTGAGCACCGGCATTCGGGTTAGGGTTGAGCAGGCTACCGGAAGGGCGGGTCCAGATGGTGGTTTTGAAACCGTCTTTCAGGCCGGCCTTGGCCAGCAGCTCTTTGGCTTTGGCCACATCATGCTTGTAGCCCGGCAAGTCGCTGGCATAACCCCAGGTGTTGGGCGGGTACGGGCCGTTGGCGGCGCGGGCCGAGCCTTCGAACACGGCCTTGAGGTAGCTGTCCTTGTCGAACGCCAGGTTGATCGCCTGTCGGACTTCTGGCTTGTCCAGCGGAGGGTGCTGGCTGTTGATCGCAACGAACGCGGTCATGAATGCGTCAGTCTTTTCGACTTTCAGGTTCGGATCCTTGCCCGCTTCGCTGACATCCACAGGCTTGGGCGACAGCGCGATCTGGCATTCATTCTGGCGAATGCGCTGCAGGCGCACGTTGGCGTCGGGGGTGATCGCGTAGATCAGTGCATCGACCGCGGGCTTGCCTGCGAAGTAATCCGGGTTGGACTCATAACGCACCACCGCATCCTTCTGGAAACGCTTGAAGATGAACGGCCCGGTCCCGATGGGCTGGCTGTTGAGCTTCTCCGGCGTACCGGCCTTCAACAGTTGCGCGGTGTACTCGGCCGAATAAATAGAGGCGAAACCCATGCTCAGGGTGGCGAGGAAGGTCGCGTCCGGGTGATCCAGGGTGATGCGCACGGTATTGGCGTCCGGCGCCTCGACCTTCTTGATCAGCGACGGCCACTGCATCGACTGCGCGTGCGGGAAGCCCTGAACCGCGACCTTGTTCCACGGATTGGCCGGGTCAAGCATGCGCTGGAAGCTGAACACCACGTCTTGCGCGTTGAAATCGCGCGTCGGGGTGAAATAGTCGGTGTGATGGAACTTGACCCCGGAGCGCAGCTTGAAATCGTACGTCAGGCCGTCCGGCCACACGCTCCAGCTCTCTGCCAAGCTGGGCACCAGTTTGCGGGTCTGGGCGTCGTAGTCGACCAGGCGGTTCATCAGCACGTCGGCCGAAGCATTGGTGGTGGTCAGCGAGTTGTATTGCACCACGTCGAAGCCTTCGGGGCTGGCTTCGGTGCAAACGCTCAGGCTGGTCGCGGCCTGTGCCATCAGCGGGGCGGACAGGGACGCAAGCAACAGGGGTAAAACAGCTAGGCGCATGGCGAGTTTCCTTTCTGAAATGGCCCATCTGCCGGCGCAGTCTGGAGAGGTAGTTACCCTAGACCATGCGTCGGCGCAGAACAATCGAAGCGGCGCGACGAGTGGTATATTTGCCGTCACGCCGGTCAAGGCTGGCCCCTGAGGGGTCAAAGCCCGGAGTTTCTTTCAGGTATTTCGTCGTTTGTGTTGTTGCTCCAGAGGGTTTCTGGTATAAAGCAGCGCTCTTTTCTAGGGGCCCGCTGCCTTCACCGTTGGTGTGGCCGGTAAGACCCCTGAAGAAACGCGGCGCCTGGCGCCAAATGACTGAGAGATTAAGCGGCCAACCCATGCCGGGTTGGGCATGTGGTTTTAGAGGGCTGAGGCATGTCGAGAGTCTGTCAAGTTACCGGTAAGGGTCCGGTAACCGGGAATAACATTTCCCACGCAAACAACAAAACCCGTCGTCGTTTCCTGCCAAACCTGCAGCATCATCGCTTCTGGGTTGAGGAAGAAAAACGTTTCGTACGTCTGCGCGTATCCGCCAAAGGCATGCGCATCATCGACAAGCGTGGCATCTCGGCCGTTCTGGCTGATATCCGTCGCGCTGGCGCCAAGGTTTAAGGGAGAAAATCATGCGTGAATTGATCCGTTTGGTGTCGACCGCTAACACCGGCCACTTCTACACCACCGATAAGAACAAGCGCACTACTCCGGACAAAATCGAGATCAAGAAATACGATCCGGTTGTTCGCAAGCACGTGATCTACAAAGAAGCCAAAATCAAGTAATTGATTTTTGTCTCTTGCGAAAAAGCCCGCAGCGATGCGGGCTTTTTTGTGGGCGATGGTTTTTTCGTCAGGCCTTCTGCTCGAACACCACATAAATCTTGCGGCACGCCTCCAGCACTTCCCAGGTGCCCTTGAATCCGGCCGGAATCACGAAGCGATCGCCCGCGCGCAGAGTTTTCGCCTGGCCCTGCTCGTCGCGCAGCACCGAAACGCCCTGCACGATCTCGCAGTATTCGTGTTCGGTGTAGTTCACCTTCCAATGGCCGACTTCGCCTTCCCACACGCCCGCGTTCATCTGGCCGCAGGGGCTGTTGTAGTGGTTGTAGACGGTTTGCTGCGGGTCGCCTTTGAGGATCTTTTCGGCGGCCGGCTTGAATCGTTCTGCAGCGGTGTTGGCTTCGCTGAAATCGACGACGCTTTCGATGCTCATGTCCCTGGCTCCTGATTGGGCGATTGTGTGATGAGGCGCGTGGGCGATAGTGCCAGACCTTTGCGGCGGACTGTTAGCGCGTCTGTTGAATAAAATGCACGATAAATCGCTGTTTTGCCGATTTTTGTCCAATATATTGGAAATTCCTTCAAGGCTGGTTTAGGGTGACGGATGCCTTTGGCCGATCCGGCAGCGCGTCAGGTGATCGCCTGCAGCACGGTTCATGAGCGCGAGGGCGCGCACAATTCACAAGAGGAGGACGTTTCATGACCACCCTGACTCAAGCTGACTGGGAAAAACGCGCCCAGAATCTGAAGATCGAAGGCCGTGCCTTCATCAATGGCGAGTACACCGATGCCGCATCCGGCAGCACCTTTGATTGCTTAAGCCCCGTGGATGGCCGCTTCCTGGCCAAGGTCGCCAGCTGCGACGCCGCTGACGCCCAGCGTGCCGTGGAAAGCGCTCGCAAGACTTTCAATTCCGGTGTCTGGTCGCGCCTGGCGCCGGTCAAGCGCAAAGCGGCGATGATTCGCTTCGCGGCCCTGATCAAAGAAAACATCGAAGAGCTGGCCCTGCTTGAAACCCTGGACATGGGCAAGCCGATCAGCGACTCCTACGGCATCGACATTCCGGGCTCCGCGCAGGCGTTGAGCTGGAGTGGCGAGGCCATCGACAAACTGTATGACGAAGTCGCCGCCACCCCTCACGACCAGCTCGGGCTGGTCACGCGCGAGCCGATCGGCGTCGTCGCTGCCATCGTGCCGTGGAACTTCCCGCTGCTGATGGCGTGCTGGAAACTCGGCCCTGCGCTGTCGAGCGGTAACTCTGTGGTGCTCAAACCGTCGGAAAAATCGCCACTGACCGCCATCCGTGTCGCTCAGTTGGCCGTCGAGGCGGGCATTCCTGCCGGTGTGCTCAACGTGCTGCCAGGCTACGGCCACACCGTGGGCAAGGCGCTGGCGCTGCACATGGATGTGGACACCGCTGTTTTCACCGGTTCGACGAAGATTGCCAAGCAATTGCTGGTTTATTCGGGCGAATCGAACATGAAGCGCGTGTGGCTGGAAGCCGGCGGCAAGAGCCCGAACATCGTGTTCGCCGATGCACCGGATCTGCAGGCCGCCGCCGAATCGGCCGCCAGCGCTATCGCCTTCAACCAGGGTGAAGTCTGCACCGCAGGCTCGCGCCTGCTGGTGGAGCGTTCGATCAAGGACAAATTCCTGCCGATGGTGATCGAGGCGCTCAAGGCCTGGAAGCCGGGCAACCCGCTGGACCCGGCCACCACCGTGGGTGCACTGGTCGACACCCAGCAGATGAACACCGTGCTGTCGTACATCGACGCGGGCCATAGCGACGGCGCCAAGCTGGTGGTGGGCGGCAAGCGCATTCTGCAGGAAACCGGCGGCACCTACGTCGAACCGACGATTTTCGACGGCGTGACCAACGCCATGAAGATCGCCCAGGAGGAAATCTTCGGGCCGGTATTGTCGGTACTGACCTTCGACACCGCTGAAGAAGCCGTGCAGATCGCCAACGACACGCCGTATGGCCTGGCGGCTGCCGTGTGGACGGCCGACCTATCCAAGGCGCACCTGACTGCGCGTGCGCTGCGCGCCGGTAGCGTGTGGGTCAACCAGTACGATGGTGGCGACATGACCGCGCCGTTCGGTGGCTTCAAGCAGTCGGGCAACGGCCGCGACAAGTCGCTGCATGCGTTCGACAAGTACACCGAGCTCAAGGCGACCTGGATCAAGTTGTAACTCCAGCGCGAGATCGTGCACTTTACGCGATCTCGCTTCTGTCCGAAGGGCGTGGGAGCTTGGCTTGCCAGCGATCTGGCGCGAAGCGGCAGCAGAATCAGGCGAATTGGTCCGCTCAGCCAGACCGAGTTGTGGGGATTTACTGCCGCTTCGCGCCAGATCGCTGGCAAGCCGAGCTCCCACGCCCTCCGGGCAGAATCAAAAGCCGATCTCGGACAGCCGGGCTTCCACTAGAACCCGGCTGTTTTGTCTCTACTCTTCAAGCCTCTGGGGGCAGTGATGCGTTGGGGTACGTACTTCGCGGTGCTTTCGTCGGTGCTCAGCGTCGGCCTTGCGCTGGGCGTGAGCATGCCGTTGGTGTCGTTGCGCCTGGAGGCCTGGGGCTACGGAAGCTTCGCGATCGGCGTGATGGCCGCTATGCCGGCCATCGGCGTGTTGCTAGGCGCGGGGCTGGCCAGCCGTCTGGCGGCCATGCTCGGCACCGCGAACCTGATGCGTCTGTGCCTGTGGGGCGGCTCGATTTCCGTCGGGCTGCTGGCGCTGCTGCCGCATTACTGGATCTGGCTGGGGCTGCGCCTGATGCTCGGCGTGATCCTGACCATGGTGTTTATCCTCGGCGAAAGCTGGATCAACCAGTTGGTGACCGAAAACCTGCGCGGCAAGCTGGTGGCGCTGTACGGCAGTTGCTACGCGCTCAGCCAGCTGGGCGGCCCGGTACTGCTGGGGGTGATCGGCACCGAACACGATTACGGTTTCTGGATCGGCACGGCACTGCTCGCCACTTCGCCGTTCGTTTTGCTGGGCCGCAGTGGTGCGCCCAGCGCTGAGTCGAGCCATGTCACCTTGCGTGATCTGGGCGGCTTCTGCCGCGAACTGCCAGCCATCGCCTGGGCCATTGCGCTGTTTGCCGGTTTCGAAGCGATGATTCTGACGCTGTTGCCGGTTTACTGCCTGCAACAGGGTTTTACTCCCGAGATCGCCTTGGCGATGGTCAGCACGGTGGTGGTGGGTGATGCGCTGCTGCAACTGCCCATCGGCGCTTTGGCCGACCGGATTTCCCGTCGCGGCCTGTTTTCCGGCTGTGCAGTGACGCTGATGCTGTCGAGCCTGGCGATCCCGCTGTTTATCGACACGCTGGCGATCTGGCCGTTGTGGGTGCTGTTCGGTGCCAGCGCGGGTGGGTTGTTCACGCTGTCGCTGATTCTGATCGGCGAGCGTTATCGCGACGATGCGCTGGTCCGCGCCAACGCCCATGTCGCGCAGCTGTGGGGGATCGGTTGCCTGCTCGGGCCGCTGGCCGCCGGGGCGGGCAGCCAGTGGATCAGCGGCCAGGCGTTGCCGCTACTGATGGCGTTCGGCGCCATGGGGCTGGTGTTCCTCTCGCAACGGCCGCAAGCCTTCGGCCCGCAGCCGGTGGCGGCCTAAAGCATTCGTTCAAGGCCCACGGCGCTGGCGAACCAGGCGTTTAGCCTGCGCCACCAGTCGCCGGGTTCCTTGTACAGCGTGTGAATCTTGCCGTTGTCTTCGGTGACCCAGACAACACGATCATTCTCAAGCTTGGCCTGGTAGCTGACGGCGGGCGCCATGCCCTGCAGCGCCAGGTCACGCAGGTCATTGGTCAGTTCGGGGCTGTCGACCAGCACCCCGACTTCGGTGTTCCACAGCACCGAGCGTGGGTCGAAGTTGAACGAACCGACGAAGGTCTTGCGCCGGTCGAAGATCATCGCCTTGCTGTGCAAGCTCGATTCGGAGCCGCCCTTGAACGCCCCGGCGCGCAGGAATCTCGGCCCGCTGCCGCGATTGCTCGGGTCGCCGGGCTGGCGCCTGAGTTCGAACAGTTTCACGCCATGGGCCAGCAGCGCCTTGCGATAGGGCGCATAGCCGCCATGCACCGCCGGCACGTCGGTGGCCTCCAGCGAGTTGGTCAGAAGGCTCACCGACACGCCGCTGTCGGCTAGGCCAGTGAGGTAGGTCAGCCCCTGCTGGCCGGGGACGAAATAGGCCGACACCATCATCAGCTCCTGATGCACGTTGCGCAGATCCGGGGCCAGTTGGCTGGTCAGCAGCAGGTGCGGATCAGGGTCGCCCCGCGACAGCACCTTGGTCGGCGCATCCCAGAGCGCCTGGTTGTGGGCCCAGATCAGTTCGTTGAGCCAGGTTTTCAGGCGCGGCTGAGTTCTGTACGCCATCAGTCGCTCATACAGCGCCTTTTTCTCGACATGGGCCTGGGCCAGCGATGCCGCCAGGCGCACGCGGGCCTTGTCCAGATCCTTCATGTCGGGCGGCCAGTACAGGAAGTCGTCCACCGGTTTGCTCAGGGTGCTGTTCCAGTACTGGTCGAAGCTGTGGCTCAACTGTTCGGCCACCGGCCCGACGCTGAGCATGTCGATGTCGGTGAAGTTCAGGTTGGGTTCGGCGTCGAAATATTCGTCGCCCAGGTTGCGCCCGCCGACGATCGCCACGGCGCTGTCGGCCAGCCACAGCTTGTTGTGCATGCGCCGGTGTTGCAGCGACAGGTTGAACAGCCGCCCCAGGGTACGCGTGGCGCCGGTGCTGCGGCCCAGGTTCAGCGGGTTGAACAGGCGAATCTGAATGTTCGGGTGCGCGGCCAGGGTGGCGATGACTTCGTCCAGGCCGTCGCTGGTGGTGTCGTCCAGCAGAATGCGCACGCGCACGCCGCGATCGGCCGCCTTGAGCAGTTCGTCCACCAGCGCCCGAGTGCTCAGGCCGTCGTGGACGATGTAGTACTGCAGATCGAGGCTGGTCTTGGCGTTGCGGATCAGCTCGGCCCGGGCCATGAAGGCGTCGGTGCTGTTGGGCAGCAGGCGAAAGCCCGAGCGGCCTTCATATGGCGCGGCTTGCGCGAGAATCGAGCGCCCGAAAG
This sequence comes from Pseudomonas sp. 2, assembly GCF_056627435.1. Classification (NCBI taxonomy): domain Bacteria; kingdom Pseudomonadati; phylum Pseudomonadota; class Gammaproteobacteria; order Pseudomonadales; family Pseudomonadaceae; genus Pseudomonas; species Pseudomonas sp. 2. The sequence goes on along the minus strand of NZ_JBWXNG010000009.1, from coordinate 31,637 downwards.
CCGAGGCTGTGGCGGGAATGGCTTGGCTAGGGCCGTCTTGTTGCACGGGCGAATGCGCGCAGCCACTGACGCACAGGGCAAAGGCCAGGAGGAGGGGCAACGCCCATTTGTGTGTCAACGCGGTCATCCGAGAGTTCAACCATGGCGATATGACCGCATTTTCGGCCAAAGGTTAGTCATGCCTGCTCTGATTGCGCCATCAGCCGCGCTGCCGTGGCGCCAACCCGGCGCACCGCCTCCTCGATCTGTGGCGTGGGCCTGGCCGCGAAGTTCATGCGCAGGCAGTTCCTGTATTTGCCGGACGCCGAAAAGATGTTACCTACCGCGATCTGTACGCCCTGGCCCTCCAACGCGCGATTCAGGCGCAGGGAGTCGAAATCTTCCGGCAATTCGATCCACAGCATGAAGCCGCCTTGCGGGCGGCTGACCCGCGTGCCTTCGGGAAAGTAGCGGGTCACCCAGTCGGTCATCAGGTCGCGGCTGCGCTGGTATTGCGTGCGCATGCGGCGCATGTGCGGCTCGTAGAAGCCGGCCTGGAGAAATTCGGCGATGGCCAGTTGCGGCTGGGTCGCGGTGGAGCCGGTGCTGATGTATTTCATGTGCAGAACGCGGTCCAGATAGCGCCCCGGCGCCACCCAGCCCACTCGCAAACCGGGCGCAAGGGTCTTGGAAAACGAACTGCACAGCAGCACTCGGCCGTCTTCGTCGAAGGACTTGATGGTGCGCGGGCGAGGGTAGTGGTAGGCCAGGTCGCCATACACGTCGTCCTCGATGATCGCCACGTCGAAACGCTGGGCCAGGGTCAGCAGGGCGCGCTTGCGGTCCTCGGGCATGATGTAGCCCAGCGGGTTGTTGCAGTTGGGGGTCAACTGGATGGCCTTGATCGGCCATTGTTCCAAGGCCAGTTCCAGCGCATCGAGGCTGATGCCGGTGAGCGGGTCGGTGGGGATTTCCAGCGCCTTCATGCCCAGCCCTTTAAGGGCCTGCATCGCGCCGTGAAAGCTGGGCGAGTCCACGGCAACGATATCGCCGGGCTCGCAGATCGAGCGAATGCTGACCGCCAGTGCCTCTTGGGCGCCGGTGGTGATCACCAGATCGTCCGGCGCGATGCTGGTGCCCGAATCCAGCAACAAGCGCGCGACCTGATCGCGCAACACCTGAGTGCCGTGGATGTTGTCGTAATACAGGCCTGGCATGTCCAGGCGCCGGTTGATCTTGCCCAGCGCCTGGGTCAGCGGGCGCAGCGTGGGGCTGGTGATGTCCGGCATGCCGCGGGCCAGTTGCACGACATCGGGGCTGGGCGTGGCGCGGGCCAGCTCCAGCACCTGATCCCACTGGGAAATATCCACAGGCCTTTGTGCTGGGCGTCCTACTGCGGGCAGGGCCGGTGACTTGCGTCCGGCGGGAACGAAATACCCCGACTTTGGCCGGGGCAAGGCCAGGCCGTTGTCCTCCAGCAATCGATACGCCTGCTGCACGGTGCTCAGGCTCACGCCGTGCTCGACGCTCAGCGCACGCACGGACGGCAGCCGGTCGCCGGGCCGGTAGAAGCCGTTTTCGATCCGCGTGCCAAGCAGTTCGGCAAGGTTGACGTAAAGGGTCATGGTGTACTCCCGCTCGATGTTCGGCGTTTGACCAATACAGATGGCTCGAAAATACAGCATTCAGCTGAGGTTGTATTGAATCTGTATGCAAAAAATAGGAATTCTTTGAATCTGTAATGGTTTTTCATGCAGACGCATCATGGTTTCACCCACTACCCATGATGAGGTGTCTGCAAATGAGCGGGATAAGCGATGTCAGGTTGACGCTGTATGCACAGGAACTGGAGAAAGAGCAGGGCGTGACCGTGCGGGGCAATGCACCGGCGGGCTTGAGCCTGTGGGGGCTGATTCAGCATCGCCGGGCGACGCGCCGTGCCTTGCTCACGCTGACGGATGATCAACTGCGCGATATCGGCCTGAGCTACGAGCAGGCGCGCCGTGAAGGGCTCAAACCCTTCTGGAAGGAATAGGCCGGTTGTCCGGGCACACTGACGCAGGGATGCCGCGCGTCGGGACGCGGGCAGGGAGCGCCCGCCGGCTTTGACCTGTAAATGCTGTGGGGCACAATGACGCCTTTCACAGGGAAAACTGCCGCCATGAGCTGCAACAGCCAGAAAATCCGCGACCTGCGGCGACAGATTCCGTCTTTCGAGTGCGTGCCTGGCTGCCATGACTGCTGCGGCCCCGTCACCACCTCATCCGAAGAAATGGCCCGCCTGCCGCGCAAGACCGCCGCCGAGCAGGAAGCGGCGCTCAATGAATTCAACTGCGTTCACCTGGGGCCCAACGGCTGCACGGTTTACGACGAACGCCCGCTGATCTGCCGTCTGTTCGGCACCACCCCGACCTTGCCATGCCCCAACGGCCGCCGCCCCGAAGTGTTGATCCACCCCAGGGTCGAGAAGCAGGTACATGAGTTCATCGCCTCGACGCGGCAGGTGTTGGTGTAGCCGAATGCGGGCATTCATTCCGGAATCGGCAAATTCAAACTCTCCTTCACCTCTTCCATCACGATATAGCTCTTGGATTCGCGCACGTGGGGCAGCTTGAGCAGGATGTCGCCCAGCAGCTTGCGGTAAGACGCCATCTCGGAAATCCGCGCCTTGACCAGGTAGTCGAAGTCCCCTGAGACCAGATGGCACTCCAGCACGTGGGGCAGTTTGAGCACGGCGCGGCGAAATTCCTCGAAGGTGTCGCCGGATTTGTAGTCCAGGCTGATCTCAACGAACACCAGCAGGCTGGCCTTGAGGTTCTGCGGATTGAGGCGGGCGCTGTAGCCCATGATGATGCCTTCGCGCTCCAGCCTGCGGACCCTTTCCGTACAGGGCGTGGTAGACAGCCCCACGCGTTCACCCAGCTCCGTGAGGGAGATTCTGCCGTCGCCCTGCAGGATGCGCAGGATGTTTCGGTCGATCTTGTCCAGCTCACGTTTTGACTGGTGTTGGGTGCGCATCGAACAACCTCCTCGTGCCAAAGCCTTCGTTATCGAGAATTAAAGCTGAATATAGGATTTTATACAGTGAAATGCACTGCTCGGCGCTGCATATACTGCGCACATCCTTGCTTAAAACTTCAAAACGTCAGCGGATATCCGCGATGAGGAAATCAACATGCGCGTCCTGGTCCTTGGAAGTGGCGTAATCGGTGTCACCAGTGCCTATTATCTGGCCCGTGCCGGCTTCGAGGTGACGGTCGTCGACCGTCAGCCTGCCGCTGCCATGGAAACCAGTTTTGCCAACGCCGGCCAAGTCTCGCCTGGCTATGCCTCGCCATGGGCCGCGCCGGGTGTGCCGCTCAAGGCCATCAAGTGGCTGTTGCAGCGCCATGCCCCGCTGGCGATCAAGGCCACCACCAGCATCGATCAGTATCTGTGGATGGCGCAAATGCTGCGCAACTGCACGCAGAGCCGCTACGCCGTGAACAAGGAGCGCATGGTGCGCCTGTCCGAGTACAGCCGCGATTGCCTGGACGAGCTGCGCGCCGAAACCGGTATTGCCTACGAAGGCCGCAGCTTGGGTACTACTCAGCTGTTCCGCACCCAGGAGCAGGTGGATAACGCTGCCAAGGACATCGCCGTGCTGGAACAGGCCGGCGTGCCTTACGAAGTGCTGGATCGCGAAGGGATCGCCCGGGTCGAACCTGCGCTGGCCAGTGTCAGCGACATTCTGAGCGGTGCCCTGCGCCTGCCGAACGACCAGACCGGCGACTGCCAGATGTTCACCACGCGCCTGGCCGAGATGTGTGTGAAGTTAGGCGTTGAATTCCGTTTCGGCCAGTCCATCGAGTCGATCGATTTCGCGGGCGACCGCATCAACGGTGTGCGCGTCAACGGCAAGCTGGAAACCGCCGACCGCTATGTGCTGGCGCTGGGCAGCTACTCGCCGCAATTGCTCAAGCCGCTGGGCATCAAGGCGCCGGTGTACCCGCTCAAGGGTTACTCGCTGACCGTGCCGATCACCAACCCGGCCATGGCTCCGACTTCGACCATTCTGGACGAAACCTACAAGGTGGCGATCACCCGTTTCGACAACCGCATCCGCGTCGGCGGCATGGCCGAAATCGCCGGTTTTGATCTCTCGCTAAATCCGCGTCGACGCGAAACGCTGGAGATGATCGTCAACGATCTCTATCCTCAGGGCGGCGATCTGGCCCAGGCCAGTTTCTGGACCGGCCTGCGTCCGACCACGCCGGACGGCACGCCGATTGTCGGTGCCACGCCATATCGCAACCTGTTCCTCAATACCGGCCACGGAACATTGGGCTGGACCATGGCTTGCGGTTCCGGCCGCTTGCTGGCCGACCTGATCGCCCGCAAAAAACCACAGATCAGCGCCGAAGGCCTGGATATTTCTCGCTACGGAAGCTCAAAGGAGATCGCAAAACATGTCAGTACAGCGCCAGCTCACCAATGATCGCATGAGCCAGATCGTCGTCCACAACGGCACCGTGTACCTTGCCGGGCAAGTGGCCAACGATATGGCGGGCAGCATCGAGCAGCAGACCCGTGAAGTACTGGGCAACATCGAACGCCTGCTGGACCTGGCAGGCACCGACAAGAGCCGCCTGCTGTCGGTGACGATTTACCTGAACGACATCGGTGCGCATTTCGCCACCATGAACGGCATCTGGGACACCTGGCTGCCAAAAGGCGTCGCGCCTGCCCGCGCCACCGTCGAGGCGAAAATGGCCGCGCCGGATGTGCTGATCGAGATGTCGGTGATCGCTGCGTTGCCATAGTTGCCGATCCAACACCGTCCCTGTGGGAGCGAGCTTGCTCGCGAAGACGTGATGACAGACGACGCAGATGTGTTGTCTCCCCGCCGCATTCGTGAGCAAGCTCACTCCTACAAGGGCCATATAAATTCTGACCTAGAAGCCCCACCATGCGTCCAGCCCGCGCCCTCATCGACCTTCAGGCCCTGCGCCACAACTACCAACTGGCCCGCGAAACCACCGGCGCCAGGGCGCTTGCCGTGATCAAGGCCGACGCGTATGGCCATGGCGCGGTGCGCGTGGCCCAGGCGCTGGAAGCCGAAGCCGACGGTTTTGCCGTGGCGTGTATCGAGGAAGCGCTGGAGCTTCGTCAGGCGGGCATTCGTGCGCCGGTGCTACTGCTCGAAGGCTTTTTCGAGGCTGACGAGCTGGCGCTGATCGTCGAGCACGATTTCTGGTGTGTGGTGCATTCTTTGTGGCAGCTCGACGCCATCGAGCGCACGGCGGTTGGCAAACCGCTGAACATCTGGCTGAAGATGGATTCGGGCATGCACCGGGTCGGCATTCATCCGGCTGACTATCAGGCCGCCCACCAGCGCCTGCTGGCCAGCGGCAAAGTGGCGAAAGTCGTGTTGATGAGCCACTTTGCCCGTGCCGACGAACTGGGCAGCGTGCGCACCGATGAGCAGGTTGCGATCTTCCAGGCGGCTCGCGAAGGGCTCGCTGCCGAAATCAGCCTGCGCAACTCGCCGGGCGTGATGGGCTGGCCCAAGGTGCCGAGCGACTGGGTGCGCCCCGGGATCATGCTGTACGGCGCGACGCCTTTCGATCAGCCGCAAGCGGTGGCCGATCGCCTGCAAGCGGTGATGACCCTGGAATCGAAGGTCATCTGCGTGCGGGAACTGCCCGCCGGCGAGCCGGTCGGTTATGGCGGCGCATTCGTCACTCAAGCACCGACCCGCGTTGGTGTAGTGGCCATGGGATACGCCGATGGCTATCCGCGTCAGGCGCCGACCGGCACGCCGGTGATGATCGACGGCCAGCGCAGCCAGTTGCTGGGCCGGGTTTCGATGGACATGCTTTGCGTCGACCTGACTCACCTTCCTGGCGCAGGCCTTGGCAGCCGCGTCGAATTGTGGGGCAAGCAGGTACTGGCCAGCGACGTCGCTGCCAGCGCAGGCACCATTCCCTATCAGATCTTCTGCAACCTCAAGCGCGTGCCACGGCTCTATTCCGAGGGTTGAGGGCTTACTGCCGCCATCGCTCGGCCAACACCCGCCACGGCTGGCGGGTGCGGGTCCCTTTGCTAATCTGGTCAAGTGTTGTAAATACTGAACGCGGTTGCGATCATTGCGACCACTTGACCGTGATTTGATTACCAGAGGACTCCCGCATTGGACGTCGGTGAACGACTGCAATCCATTCGCAAACTCAAAGGTCTGTCGCAACGTGAACTCGCCAAAAGAGCGGGCGTGACCAACAGCACCATTTCCATGATCGAAAAGAACAGCGTCAGCCCTTCGATCAGCTCCCTGCGCAAGGTGCTGGGCGGCATTCCAATGTCCATGGTGGAGTTCTTTTCCGAGGAGCTTGCGCCGGATAACCCGACGCAGGTGGTGTACAAGGCCAGCGAGCTGATCGATATTTCGGACGGCGCCGTGACCATGAAACTGGTCGGCAAATCCCATCCGGGCCGGGCCATCGCGTTCCTCACCGAGGTCTACCCGCCAGGCGCCGACACGGGCGACGAAATGCTCGTCCACGAGGGCGAGGAGACCGGCATTCTGGTCGAAGGCCGCCTGGAACTGGTAGTGGGCCTGGACACTTATGTGCTCGAAGCGGGCGACAGCTACTATTTTGAAAGCACCCGGCCCCATCGCTTCCGCAACCCGTTCGACGCCCCGGCGCGACTCATCAGCGCCGCCACCCCGGCGAACTTCTGATTCACGCATCTCCCCATCGGCTTGCAGATGGGGAGCCCTGAGCGCTCCGGTCGACGTGTCAATAACCCTGCTTTTGTCAGGGACACTACGGGCCACGGGCGACCCGCTATAATCTCGTCACCTGCGACTGACCGTGATCGCAGCAAGCGTTATAGCCACCATGAGGGTGAAAGCGTGAACCATACCAATAAGATCCTGGCTGCAGTTGCAGGTCTGGCCATGTGGGTGCTGACCGCCCAGGCCACCACTCAAGACGATCTTGCCAAGCGACTCGAACCGGTCGGGCAGGTGTGCGTGCAAGGGAAGGAATGCCCGGGCATGGACGTCGCGGCCACGGCGGGCGGCGGGGGCGGCGCGAAGACCCCTGACGAAGTGATCGCCAAACACTGCAACGCCTGCCACGGCACCGGGCTGCTGGGCTCGCCGAAGATCGGCGACGGCGCCGACTGGGGCAAGCGCGCCAAGGAGCAGGGCGGTGTCGACGGCCTGCTGGCCAAGGCCATCACCGGGATCAATTCCATGCCACCCAAAGGCACCTGCGCCGATTGCTCGGATGACGAGCTCAAGGGCGCGATCAAGAAGATGTCGGGGCTGTAAGCCGCTCCGGTTATCGCCCGGTAATACTCCGCACCCGTAGCAGCACGGCTTGCCGGCGGGTGCTTCGTGTCAGGCGATACATCGTTTGCTGACCCACCGCCCCGCCGGCAAGCCGTGCTGCTACGGGAGTTGAGTCGTTGTGGGAATTGCCGCCACTGCCCCCGGTCCAACCTCCATCGAATGACCCACCAGGAGAGGCCGGATGCCGCATTCCTGCTCGATCGAGCAAGCCGTCGACCACGTACTGGCCGAGCTGCCAGCGCACATTCGCCTGGGCATGCCGTTGGGGCTGGGCAAGCCCAACCGGTTTGCCAACGCGCTGTATGCCCGGATCAAGACGCTGCCCGAGCGGCAACTGACGATCTACACCGCGTTGTGCCTGGGGCGGCCCAAGGCGGGCGACGGTTTGCAAGGGCGCTTTCTCGAACCCTTTCTGGAGCGCGTGTTCGGCGACTACCCGGAGCTGGATTTTCTCGCCGATCTGCACAAGAACAGCCTGCCGGCGAACGTGCACGTCGAGCAGTTCTTCATGCAGCCCGGTAGCCTGTTGGGCAGCCCGGCGGCGCAGCAGGATTACGTCAGCAGCAACTACAGCCACGCCGCGCGGGACATCAACGCCAACGGTTTGAATCTGGTCGCGCAACTGGTCGCCCATGATCCCGCGCGCCCGGATTCCCTGAGCCTGAGCTGCAACCCCGACATCACCCTGGACCTGCTGCCGATGCTGGAAAAGCGTCGCGCGCTGGGCGAAAACATTCTGCTGCTCGGCCATGTGCATGCCGATCTGCCGTACATGCCGGGCGATGCCGAAGTGAGCGTCGACACTTTTGACCTGCTGATCGAGCACGAAGAACGCAGCACGCTGTTCTCGACGCCCAACATGCCGGTGGGTTTCCAGGACCATTTCATCGGCCTGTACGCCAGCACGCTGGTCCGCGACGGCGGCACCTTGCAGATCGGCATCGGCTCGATGGGCGATGCGCTGACCGCGGCCTTGCTGGCGCGCCAGGCCAACAACGAGATGTATCGCGCCTGCCTGGCCGAACTGGACGGGATTTCCACCTGGCGGCCGTTGATCGAGGCCGAGGGTGGGGTGATGCCCTTTGCCGCCGGGCTCTATGGCTGCAGCGAGATGCTGGTCAATGGCCTTCTGGTGTTGCTGGATGCGGGGATCATCCGGCGCAAGGTCTATCCCGACATCGAATTGCAGAAGCTGGCAGACGCGGGCCTGCTGGACGAGTCCATCCATCGCAACGGAACACTGATCCATGGCGGGTTTTTCCTCGGGCCGCGCAGTTTTTATCAGCGCTTGAGCGAGTTTGCGCCCGAGCAGCGGGCGCAAATCGACATGACTGCCATCAGCTACATCAACGAGCTGTATGGCAACGAAGCGCTCAAGCGTGCACAGCGCAAGGACGCGCGCTTCATCAACAGCTCGTTCACGGTCACGCTGCTGGGTGCGGCGGTGTCCGATCAACTGGCCGACGGGCGCGTGGTCAGCGGCGTGGGTGGGCAGTACAACTTCGTCGCACAGGCTCACGCGCTGGAAGGTGCGCGCTCGATATTGATCCTGCGCAGCTGGCGCGAGTCCGGCGGTGAAGTCAGCTCCAATATCGTCTGGGAATACGGCCACACCACGATCCCCCGGCATCTGCGCGATATCGTCGTCACCGAATACGGCATCGCCGATCTGCGCGGCAAGACCGATGCGGCGGTGATCGAAGCCTTGCTCAATATCACCGACTCGCGGTTCCAGCCGGGGCTGATCGATCAGGCGCAGAAGGCGGGCAAGCTGCCGAAAGATTTCCGGCTCGATCCGTTGTTCACGCAGAACACGCCAGAGCGGCTGAAGGCGATTCGTGATCAGTTTCCCGCGCTGTTCGTCGAGTACCCGTTGGGCACCGACTTCACGCCGGTGGAGCGGGATCTGTTGCGGGCGTTGAACTGGCTCAAGAGCAAGTTCAAGCTCACCGAGATCATCGAGCTGGGCAAGGCGGCGATGGAGGCCCCGGAGCCTGCGGCGTTTCCCGATCACCTGGCGCGCATGGATCTGGATCGGCCGCAGGGGTTGCGGGAGGATTTGTATCAGCGGTTGTTGTTGGCAGGGCTTCAAGCCACGACTCGGTTTCCATGATTTGCGCGATCTGTGGGAGTGAGCTTGCTCACGAATGTTTATTGGCAGGCGGCGATGAGTACTGGCTGGCTGAGCCTTTTCGTGAGCAAGCTCACTCCCACGGTTTGTTTAGGGAGTCAGGAAAGGGTTTTGAGAATCAACAGGCCCGCCGCGATAAAACCGGTCACGGCAAACAACTGCTGCAACCTGGGTCCGGCCAAGAATCGCGCGGCCTGTCTGCCCGCGATCAACCCGACCACAGCGCCCGCCGCAAAGGGCAAACCCACCGCCCAATGCATCACGCCACTGAAACTGGCGCTGATGACGCTGCCGGTGGACACTAGTGCGATCACCGCCAGTGACGTGGCAACGATGCTTTTCATGTCCAGATCGGTGTAGCGGGTCAGGGCCGGGATGATCACGAACCCGCCGCCCACGCCCAGCAGCCCGGACAGCACGCCGGACACCACGCCGGTGATCGCCAGCGAGCGTGCGCAGGGCAGCGTCCAGCGCAGGCGGCCTTCCAGCGGGTTGAGCACGCAGGGCAGAAACGCCGCGCGCTCCGGTGGCTTGCCGTGATGCAGCTCGTGGGCCGCCTTGCGGTAGATCCGCGCGCAGGCATAGACCAGCACCCCGGAGAAGGCCAGCGCCAGCGGCGCGTTGGGAATCTGGTGCGCCAGCCACAGGCCCAGCGGGGTCAGGCACATGCCGATCAGGGCGATGAACAGCGCCGCGCGATAACGCACGATGCCCTGGCGCAGGCCCAGCAGCGCACCGACCGCCGCAGCCAGGCCCACGGCCAGCAGCCCGACGGGCGCGGCCTCGACCATGCTCAGGTGCAGGGCGAAGACCAGCAGCGGCACCGCAAGAATCCCGCCGCCGGCGCCGTTGAGGGCCAATACCGCGCCAATGATTGTGCCGAGGCCGGCTCCGATCATTTCGTGTTCAGTCATGTTGTCTGGGGCTTGTGCTGAGTGTCGGGTGATAACTCGATCCGTAGCAGCACGGCTTGCCGGCGGGAGCGTTGTGTCAGACGCAAACTCTTTTGCTGACCCACCGCCCCGCCGGCAAGCCGTGCTGCTACGGGACCGTCGTCATAGGGCATTGATCGGGATTTTCAGGTAGCTCACGCCATTGTCTTCAGGCTCTGGCATGTGCCCTGCGCGCATGTTGATCTGCACCGAAGGCAGGATCAGCACCGGCATGTCCAGCGTCGCATCGCGTTTCTCGCGCATCTGCACGAAGGCGTCTTCATCGATGCCTTCGCGGATGTGGATGTTGCTGGCGCGCTGCTCGGCCACGGTGGTCATGTACATCAGCTCGCGGCCATTGGGCAGGTAGTCGTGGCACATGAACAGCCGGGTCTGCGGCGCCAGGCTGAGGATCCGGCCGATGGAGCGATACAGCGTGCGCGCATCGGCGCCGGGAAAGTCGCAGCGGGCGGTGCCGTAGTCGGGCATGAACAGCGTGTCGCCGACGAACGCGATGGTTTCATCGCCCACTTCCACCACGTAGGTCATGCAGGCCGGGGTGTGCCCTGGCGTGTGCATGGCGCGGGCCTTGAGCGAGCCGATGGAAAAATGCGCATCGTCCTCCAGCAGCCTGTCGAACTGGCTGCCGTCGCGGGCGAATTCGCCCTTGGCGTTGAACAGCGTGCCGAAGACTTTCTGCACCCGGGTGATGTGGCTGCCGATGGCGACCGTGCCGCCGAGCTGTTCCTTGAGGTAGGCCGCTGCTGAGAGATGGTCGGCGTGGACGTGGGTTTCCAGAATCCAATCCACCGCGACGCCGGTTTCACGAATCCGCGCGATCAGTTTGTCGGCCGATTCGGTGTGGGTGCGGCCGGACTTGGGGTCGTAATCGAGCACGCTGTCGATCACGGCGGCCTTGCGGGTCGCGCGGTCGGTCACCAGGTAGCTGATGGTCGAGGTCTGCGGGTCGAAGAAGGCTTCGACCTCAAGGTTCTCGCCGATGATCATTGCTGCTCTCCCTGTGTTGTTTGACGCCGCGTGCCGGCTTCTGCCGAAGGCGTGCCTGCGCCCACCTTACGTGTGGGAGCCGGCTTGCTGGCGAAAGCGATGTGTCATTCACTGCTGCAGTGTCTGATGTGACGCATTCGCCAGCAAGCCGGCTCCCACAGGGATGGGGCTCGTCAGTCCGATGGTTAGTCGACGAACGTCACCTTGCCATCGGCCAGCGATTTGACCCGTGCCAGTGACTCTACACGATAGCCCTGAGCGTCCAGTTCCGCGCGGCCGCCCTGAAACGACTTCTCGATCACGATGCCCAGGCCCGCCACGCTGGCGCCGGCCTGCTTGATGATCGAAATCAGCGCCTGGGAGGCTTTGCCGTTGGCCAGGAAGTCATCGATGATCAGCACGCGGTCGCTGCTGGTCAGGTGGCGCGTGGAGATGGCGATGGTGCTTTCGGTCTGCTTGGTGAACGAATACACCGTCGCCGAGAACAGGTTTTCCGTCAGGGTCAGGGACTGATGCTTGCGCGCGAAGATCACCGGAATGCCCAGTTTCAGGCCGGTCATCACCGCCGGCGCAATGCCCGAGGCTTCGATGGTGACGATCTTGGTGATGCCGGAGTTGGCGAACAGCGTGGCGAATTCGTCGCCGATCTGCTGCATCAGGGCCGGATCGATCTGATGGTTGAGAAACGCGTCGACCTTCAGTACCTGCTCGGAAAGTACGATGCCTTCTTCGCGAATTTTCTTGTGCAGTGCTTCCACGGCAGTTCCTCGGTGCGCAAACGGTGCGCGAAATGGTTGTTTATCTTTTCAGCATGGCGCGAATGTCCGCCAATGCCGTATTGCCGCGAACGGCTTTCACTTCGGTGGGTGTGTCGTCGTTGCCTTCCCAGGCCAGGTCGTCCGGTGGCAGTTCGTCCAGGAAGCGGCTGGGCAGGCAGTCGATGATTTCGCCGTACTGCTTGCGCTTGGCGGCGAAGGTGAACGCCAGGGTCTGGCGGGCGCGGGTGATGCCCACGTAGGCCAGGCGGCGTTCTTCCTCGATGGTGTCGGCCTCGATGCTGGAGCGGTGCGGGAGGATTTCCTCTTCCATGCCCATGATGAACACGTAGGGGAATTCCAGGCCCTTGGAGGCGTGCAGGGTCATCATCTGCACGCCCTCGGCGCCGTCTTCCTCTTCCTGCTGGCGTTCGAGCATGTCGCGCAGGACCAGCTTGCCGATGGCTTCCTCGATGGTCATGCCGCCTTCTTCGTCCTTCTCCAGGGTGTTCTTCAACGCCTCGATCAGGAACCACACGTTGCTCATGCGGTAATCGGCGGCCTTGTCGCTGGAGCTGTTCTGGCGCAGCCAGTTCTCGTAGTCGATGTCCATGACCATGCTGCGCAGCACGGCGATCGGCTCCTGGGTCGCGCATTGGTGACGCACGCCGTCCATCCAGTGCTTGAAGCGCTTGAGACGGTCGGTGAAGCGGCTGTCCAGGTGCTCACCCAGGCCGATTTCGTCGGTGGCGGCGTACATCGAAATCTGCCGCTCGGTGGCGTAGTTGCCGAGTTTTTCCAGGGTCGTGGAGCCGATTTCCCGGCGCGGCACGTTGATCACGCGCAGGAAGGCGTTGTCGTCGTCCGGGTTCACCAGCAGGCGGAAGTAGGCCATCAGGTCTTTGACTTCCTGACGCCCGAAGAAGCTGTTGCCGCCGGACAGGCGATACGGGATCGAATGATGCTGCAGCTTCAGTTCGATCAGCTTGGCCTGATAGTTACCGCGATAGAGGATCGCGAAATCGCTGTAGGGCCGGTCGGTACGCAGGTGCAGGCTGAGGATTTCCACGGCCACGCGCTCGGCTTCGGCGTCTTCGTTCTTGCAGCGGATCACGCGGATTTCGTCGCCGTGACCCATCTCGCTCCACAGCTGCTTCTCGAACTCGTGGGGGTTGTTGGAGATCAGCACGTTGGCGCAGCGCAGGATGCGGCTGGTGGAGCGGTAGTTCTGCTCCAGCATGACCACCTTGAGCGACGGGTAGTCGGTCTTGAGCAGCATCAGGTTTTCCGGCCGCGCGCCGCGCCAGGCGTAGATCGACTGGTCGTCATCGCCCACCACGGTGAACTGGCAGCGGGTGCCGATGAGCATCTTCACCAGCAGATACTGGCTGGCGTTGGTGTCCTGGTATTCGTCCACCAGCAGGTAGCGCACCTTGTTCTGCCATTTCTCGAGGATGTCGGTGTGTTCCTGGAACAGCTTCACCGGCAGCAGGATCAGGTCGTTGAAGTCCACCGCGTTGTACGCCTTGAGCGTGCGCTGGTAGTGGGTGTAGACGATGGCGGCGGTCTGCTCCTTGGGGTTGCGCGAGGCTTCCAGCGCTTCGGCTGGCAGGATCAGGTCGTTTTTCCAGGAGTCGATCATGTTCTTGATCTCGTCCACGCCGTCGTCGCCCGAGTATTCCTTCTGCATGATGTCGGTCATCAAGGCCTTGACGTCGGTCTCGTCGAAGATCGAGAAGCCAGGCTTGTAACCCAGGCGGGCGTATTCCTTGCGGATGATGTTCAGGCCCAGGTTGTGGAAGGTCGAAACGGTCAGACCGCGCCCCTCGCCGCGCCGCAGCAGGGTGCCGACCCGCTCCTTCATTTCCCGCGCCGCCTTGTTGGTAAAGGTCATGGCGACGATGTACTGCGCGCGAATCCCGCAGTTCTGGATCAGGTGGGCAATCTTGCGCGTGATCACGCTGGTCTTGCCGGAGCCGGCACCGGCGAGCACCAATAGTGGGCCGCCGACGTAGTTCACGGCTTCCTGTTGCCGGGGATTGAGTCGGGACATGAGTAAAAGAAGGGGTCGCTGTAAAAATGGGCGAGCATTTTAACAGGGTCCGGGGATTGTGCAGCGACCGTCTGACACTGTGATGCGCGACGCTATCAATATTTCGCCGATTTGTTACATTTGCGCATCACGCGGGGATTCACGCGTTCGGCGACCCTCATGCGAATGGGTGCCGATATCTTTGGATTGTGTGGGGATCTAGCTTGTCTACGCCTGTCGAACCCTTGCGTTTGCTGCTGCTGGCGGACTCACCGCAATGGGCAGCGTTGTTGCGCGAGTGCCTGGCGCCCCTGGGGGATGCCGTTTTTCTCGACAGTGCTTCGAGCTGGGAAGCTATTGGCAGCTGGATCGACCCCGCCCATGCCTACATCCTTTTGACGACCCCCGAATTGCAGCCTCTGGCCGGACAGTGCAACTGGCCGACCGTGCTGCTGCTCGATGCCGAACCCGATTACGACCCGGTGGGCGTCAGCGACTGGCTGGTGCGCGACTCGCTGACCACCCATAGCCTGCGGCGCTGCCTGCGGCACATTCGCGAGCGCGGCCTGCTGGAAAACACCCTGCAGCGCCTGGCCGAGCAGGATCCGTTGACCGGCATCGCCAACCGACAAGGTTTTCAGACGCTGCTGTCTGCGCGTCTGGCCGAATTCGACGGCCGCGGGCTGGCGCTGGGCCACTTGGACCTGGACAACTTCCGCCGGGCCAACGATGCCCTGGGGCATCAGGCAGGGGACCGGTTGATCCTGCAGGTGGTCGCGCGCCTGAAAAGCCAGCTCGAAGCCTGTGACCAGCTCGCGCGGCTGGGCAGCGACGAGTTCGCCCTGCTGATCGACACCCGCCGGGCGCCTGAGCGCGCCGAGTGGATGGCCGAGCGCATCACCGAAGCCTTGTCCGAACCCTACTGGATCGACGGCGAGAGCCTGCTGATCGGTTGCAGCCTGGGCATCGCCCATGCCCGCGCCGACGCCGGTGCCGACCCGCTGATGTGGCACGCGCACATCGCGATGCAGCAGGCCAAGGGCGTTCAGGGCTGCACCTTTCACATCTTCAACGAACGCATCAACCGCAATGCCCGCAGCCTCGCCGATCTGGAGAGCGAACTGCGCCGGGCGTTGCGCCGCGACGAGCTGGAACTGCACTACCAGCCGCGCCTGTGCCTGAATTCCGGGCGGATTCTCGGGCTGGAGGCGCTGGTGCGCTGGCGCCATGCGGAACGCGGCCTGCTGCCACCCAGCGAATTCGTGCCGCTGGCCGAGCAAAGCGGGCTGATCGTGCCACTGGGTTACTGGGTGATTTCCCGCGCCCTGCGCGACATGCAGACCCTGCGCGAGAAAGGCCTGCCGCAGCTGCACATGGCGATCAACCTGTCGTTCCGCCAATTCCAGGACAACCAATTGCTGGCCACGCTGGGGCGCCTGATCGCCGATCGGGGCGTGGATGCGCAGTGGCTGGAATTCGAGCTGACCGAAACGGCGGTCATGCGCCGCAGCGACCTGGTCAAGCAGACCATGGACGCGCTGGGCCGGCTGGGGGTGCGCTTCTCGCTGGACGACTTCGGCACCGGTTTTTCTTCGTTCGTGCACCTCAACAGCCTGCCGATCACGTTGCTCAAGATCGACAGAAGCTTTGTCGGCGAAATGGAACAGCGCGAAGAGAACCGCAAGCTGGTTCACGCCATGATCAACCTGGCGCACAACCTGAGCCTGGAAGTGGTGGCCGAAGGCGTCGAAACCCCAGGGCAACTGGCGTTGCTGCGCAGCTTCAATTGCGATCAGGCCCAGGGTTACCTGATCAGCCACCCGCTGGCGCTGCCTGAGCTGCTGGATTACCTGACGTTCGATCAGGGCAAGGGGCGGTTGATTCAGGGTTTGTGAAGGCCTCTCGCTGCACCGTTCTGGCCGAAGGCCGTGGGAGCCGGCTTGCTGGCGAATGCATCCGATCAGACGCTACAACGGTGAATGGCACACCGCATTCGCCAGCAAGCCGGCTCCCACAGGTTTGCAGCTCGCAAGTTCGCGTCCTTCAGTTCAGCCCATCACCACTACACCCGTCGCCTCCTTGCGTAGCAACCGCGTGGTCTTGCGCTCGAACGCCCAGGTCAGCGCCACGGCCGAACACAGTAGTCCGGTCGCCAGTCCCCACCACACGCCTTCCGCGCCTTGATGGGCGAGAAAACCCAGGCCCCAAGCCAACGGCGCGCCCACCGCCCAGTAGCTCGCCAGGCCAATCAGGAACGTGGTCTTGGCATCCTTGAATCCACGAATCGCGCCCATGGCGATGGTCTGGGTGCCGTCGAGAATCTCGAACCAGGCAGCGATGGCCAGCAGCTTCACGGCCAGTTCGACCACGTCCTGGAACTTCGGATCGGCCAGGTCCACGAACAGCCCGATGACCGCATGGGGCGCGACCCAGAACAGAATGCCGAAGGTCAGCATCAGCAGGCCGCCGAAGGTGATGCCCATACGCCCGGCGGTGCGCGCCAGCAGCAGATTGCCCGCGCCGTAGTGCAGGCCGATGCGCATGGTGACGGCGTAGGAAATCCCCACGGGAATCATGAACGCCATCGACACCGATTGCAGGGCGATCTGGTGTGCGGCCATCTGCGTGCTGCCCATCGCGCCCATGCAGAAGGCGGCGAAGGTGAACAGGCCGACTTCCACCGCGTAGGTGCCGCCAATCGGCAGGCCCAGACGCCACAGTTCCTGGAGGTCAGGGCGCGACAGTTGCATCAGGTTCTTGTGGATCGGATACGCCGCGTACGCCTTGTTGTAGCGGATGAACAGGAACAGGCTCAGCGCCATGCCGTTGGTGACGATAGCGGTGACCAGCCCGATGCCCATCAGCCCCCAGTGCGGCAGTCCGAAAAGCCCGTGGATAAAGGCGTAGTTAAGGGCGAAATTGAGCGCCACGCCCACCAGGCTGATGACCATCACCGGTGTGGCGCGCCCCAGTGCACTGGTGAAGCCACGCAGGGCCATGAAGCTCAACAGGCCCGGCAGGGCGAAGGGAAGCGTGATCAGGAACTGGCTGGCCATGTGCACGTTGGCTTCGTCTTGGCCGAAGTGCAGCAGGATCGGCCCCAGATTCCACAGGATCAACGCCGCAATCAGCGCCATGCCCCAGGCCAGCCACAGCCCGGACTGGGTCAGGCGAGTGGCGCCGGGGTCATCGTTGGCGCCGCGGCGAATCGCCACCAGCGTGCCCACGGCCGCCATTACTCCTACGCAGAAGAACGAAACGAAGTTGTAGCTGGCCGCACCCAGCCCGCCGCCCGCGAGCGATTCGGGGCCGAGTTTGCCCATCATCACGGTGTCGGTGAACACCATCAGCATATGCGCCATCTGCGATGCAATCAGCGGCCCGGCCAGGCGCAGGATGATCCACAGTTCTTTGAAGGCGTGCTGTTGCATGGGCGTGTCGCTCAGGAGAGAGAGGCATTGGTGAGCGGCTCATTGTCGTGATTCGGCTGCCGATGCACAAAGGGATAAATCCGATCATTGGCATGAGTAAAACTCATCCTGAGTTTTTTCCAGTAGAGTGGGAATATCGCCGCTGCGCAAACAGGAAAACGCCTCATGCCTCGTAGTCTCCCGCCCTTGTATGCGCTGCGTGCATTCGAAGCCGCAGCGCGGCACAGCTCGTTCACCCGCGCCGCTGAAGAACTTTCGATCACCCAGAGCGCAGTGAGCCGCCATATCCATACGTTGGAAGAGCACTTCGCCTGCCGCCTGTTTCGCCGCAACGGCCGCAACCTGCAACTGACCGAAGCGGCCCGGGAACTTTTACCCGGCGTGCGAGAAGGCTTCTCGGCGCTGGAGCGGGCGTGCAGCGCCTTGATGGCCGAGGAAGGCATTTTGCGCATGAAGGCGCCATCGACTCTGACCATGCGCTGGCTGCTGGCGCGGCTTAGCCGCTTTCGTCATCTGCAGGTGGGCAACGAGGTGCAGTTGACCAGCGCCTGGATGGACATCGACGCGGTGGACTTCACCCAGGAGCCCTTCGATTGCGCGGTGCTGCTCAGCCGCGGGCACTTTCCGCCGGACTGGGAGGCGACCTATCTATTTCCCGAACTGCTGATTCCGGTGGGTTCGCCCAGTCTGCTGGACGATGCGCCCTGGGACGCCGAACGGCTGGCCAGCGCCGAACTGCTGCACCCCACGCCGGATCGGCGCGACTGGCGCAGCTGGCTGGAGCGCATGGGGTTGTCTGAACAGATTTCCCTGCGCGGCGGCCAGGTGTTCGACACGCTGGAGCTGGGCATGATCGCCGCAGCCCGCGGCTACGGGGTGTCGATGGGGGATCTTTTGATGGTGGCCGAGGATGTCAGCCAGGGCAGGTTGAGCCTGCCGTGGCGCACGGCGGTGGTCAGCGGCGAGAACTATTATCTGGTCTGGCCCAAGACCCGTCCGGGCGGCGAGCGGCTGCGCAGGTTGAGCGATTTTCTGCAGAGCGAAGTGCAGGCGATGGAATTGCCGGATGTGACGATTCTGCAATAGCACCCCAAGCCTGTCGGAGGTCGCTGAAACATATGGAAACGAAAACGTTTGCTACCTTCCGTCCAAAGACCCGGCGCAGGACTCAAGTATTCGATTTTTCAGCCGAATGTGTAATTGCGGAACGTCAGTTCCAATTGATTCATCGATCCCCTCTATTAAAACAGTCCGAATGCGTTTGCTGAGATCAGGGAGATCCAGTCGTTCGGCAAGGAGTCTTCATGCCTGCACCCCGCGCCCGAATTGCCTCACAGCTTGGCATCGCCCTGGCCGTCGTCCTGGCCGTTGTCATCAGTGGCAGTACCCTGTTCGCCCTGCGCTCACTGGATTCGGCGAACCTCGCCATTCGGGAAGAACACATGGGCAGCGAAGCGCGGTTGCTGGCCGACCAGCTCACCACCTTTCACAGCACCCTGCGCGACAGCACCCAGCGCCTTAGCGGACTGTTCGAAAAACGCTTCAACAACTTGAGCGTGCAGAACGACCAGCAGATCGCGGTGGCAGGTGTGCAGACCCCTGCGCTGTTGCTGGGCGCAACACCACTGAACAACGACTTCACCGAAGTCGACGACTTCAAGAAAATGACCGCCGGTGTGGCGACCGTTTTCGTGCGCAGCGGCGACGACTTCATCCGCATCAGCACCTCGCTGACCAAGCAGGATGGTTCGCGGGCCATTGGTACAGTGCTGGATCACAAGCACCCGGCTTACGACAAACTCTTGGGTGGCCAGGGCTATGTCGGGCGGGCAACGCTGTTTGATCGGCTCTACATGACCCAATACAGCCCGGTGCGCGACAGCAGCGGCAAGGTGATAGCCGTGCTGTTTGTGGGCTTCGATTACACCGACGCGCAAAAGGCGCAGTTCGACAACCTCAAGAGCTTCCGCATCGGCCAGACCGGCTCGCTGGCGCTGCTGGATGAGCAGAACAAATGGCTGGTACCGCCTGCGGGCGTGAAGGATCTGGATCAGGCCAGCATTACCTTGTCCGAGCTCGCCAAGGCCCCGGGTAAAGGCCGCTTCTGGCAGGACACAGGCAACGATTTCTACACCATCGCCGAGCCGTTCAAGGGCGGGCCGTGGTCGATTCTGGCGGTCATGCCCAAGGCCGAAATCAGCGCCGTGACCTGGAGCGTCGGCACGCAACTGGCCATTGGCAGCCTGCTGGCGATGCTGATCGCCGTCGGCGCCGCGATCTGGCTGCTGCGCAGCAAGCTGCAACCGCTGTCGGATCTGGTCAAGCAGGCTGAGGCGCTGGGCGCCGGCGACCTGAGCGTGCGCCTGAACATCGCCAGCCACGACGAAATCGGCCAGCTGGCGGGCAGTTTCAACAAGATGGGCCAGGCGCTGGAAACCATGGTTTCGCATATCCGCACCGCCGCCCAGGAAGTCAGTGGCCGCGCCCATGCGCTGTCCGGCATGTCCGGTGGTGCGTATGAGGGCATGGAGCAGCAATCCGGCGAAATCACCAGCATGGCCGGCGCTGTCGAGGAGTTCAGCGCAACTGCTCTGACCATCGCCGACAACATGGGCAATACCGAGCGTCTGGCTCAGGGCAACGCCCAGCAGACCCGTATTGGGCGCGCTTCGATGGAAGAGGCTTCTGCATCGCTTGAGCAGATCGCCGGATCGTTGGGCAGCACGGCTGCGGTCATCGACACCCTGGGCCAGCGTTCTCAGGAAATCGGCGGCATTGTCAGCGTGATCACCTCTATCGCCGAGCAGACCAATCTGCTGGCCCTCAACGCCGCCATTGAAGCGGCGCGGGCGGGCGAGCAGGGCCGTGGCTTCGCTGTGGTCGCCGACGAAGTGCGCAATCTGGCGTCGCGCACCCGCCAGGCCACCGACGAAATTTCCGGCATGATCGCCAGCATCCAGCAGGAAACCGGCAATGCCATCAGCACCATGGAGCAGGGCAACGCACTGATGCAGGAAGGCCTGTCGCGCAACGCCAAGGTCGCTGCGGCCCTGGCCCAGATCGACGAACAGAGCCGCTCGGCCGGCGAGCAATTCGCATCGATCACCACGGCAACGCAAGAGCAGAGCAACACTGCGACGCTACTCAGTGCCAATTTGCAAAGCATCGCGCTGGCCAACAGCGAACAGCGTGAAGTGGTGTCGAACCTGGCCGTGACCGCGCAGGAGCTCAATGCACTGGCGGCGGATCTGCGCAAGGAAGTGGATCGGTTTCGGTAATCTGCGGGTGGCCACCGGTGCTTAAGCCGGTGGCCATTGTTGGGCTGCGTGCAGAACTCGAAGTATGGTGATCGCGCCAGCGCCTTCGGTGTAAATCACCAGATAATTGGGCATCACCACCATTTCTCTCATGCCGGGTTCACGCCCTGCCCTGTAGAGGCGCGGGTGCCGGGGAAGATGCCCGATGCGCACATCGATTTCTTCCTTCAACCTCAATGCGGCGGCCGGATCGCTATCCGATATGTAGGCCAGGATAGCCAGCAGGTCGGCCTTGGCAAACTTGCTCCATTCAACTGTCAGCACCACGCTTCCTTTCCAGTAGCGCCGTCGCCTCTGCCATCACGCTTTCATGGGACAGGGTCGGGCTGTTGTCTTCCATGGCTTCGCGCACCTTGGCCCTGAACCATTTGTCGTAAGCCTCGGCATCGCTGGTAAAGCCCGCAGGCAAGGCGCCTTCCCGGGCGACCCGGGTCAAGAGAATCCGCACCGCGTCGGATACCGTAAGCCCGAATTTGGCAAGTGTTTCTGCCGCTTGAGCCTTGAGTTCATCATCGATTCTCACGTGCAGCATCGAGCTTTGAGTTGCCATGGCGTATTCCTCCAAAAGGCTCACTATGTATCTCAATTGAGATACGGACAACGTTTCATTTTTATCAACCCGACGAAGGCCGATACTGCAACGCCTCGGCGATATGACTTCTGGATATCGCCTCCACCCGCTCAAGATCCGCCAGGGTGCGCGCCACCTTCAACAGGCGGTGCGCGGCGCGCAGCGACAGGTTCAGCCGCTCGCAGGCGGTTTCCAGCCAGGCTTCGTCCTCGGCCTGCAGCACACAGTGTTGGCGCAGGGCGGGAAGGTCGAGGAAGGCATTGGCGCAGCCCTGGCGTTTTTGCTGAAGCTCGCGGGCTTCGGACACCCACTGCGCGGCGCTGGCGCTGGTTTCTCCACCTTGTGCAGTGGCGTTAAGCGAGGTGGCTTCGCGCGCGACGGTCAGGTGCAGGTCGATGCGGTCGAGCAGCGGGCCGGAGAGCTTGTTGCGGTAGCGCTGAATCTGATCGGTCGAGCAACGACAGCGGCCGGTGGGTTCGCCGTAATAGCCGCACGGGCAGGGGTTCATCGCGGCAACCAGCTGGAAGCGCGCGGGGAAGCGAACCCGATCGCGAGCGCGGGAAATCACGATATGGCCCGACTCCAGCGGCTCCCTCAGCACCTCAAGCACCCGCCGATCGAACTCCGGCATTTTACTTTCTGAGACCAAGATCACAAAAATCTTGTCAAAAATGAGCCTCAGAGGGGGGCACTAGGGGCACCTCGGTTTCTCGGTACGCTTGCCGACGGATCTGGCAACGCGGATCAACCTGCCTTGATCGCGTTTGATCCGGCCCCAAGGGAATAGCGCACAGTATTGCTCGTTGGTCGATCGCCAATCTTAGCCTCTCATGGTTTTCAAATAAGCGCCGATATCGTTCTGTTCATACAACTAGGTGTGGTAGCGGATGCGCTAGGCGCACTACAAATTCTTTCTGATTGAACGAATGAGGTGAGAGTGGCCAATAATACAAAAGTTACTAGTCAAGATTCGAATGCTGAGAAGGATTTGTGGATTCTTGGAGTAGGAATTCTCGGATACTTGTTTCTCTTTATAGTTACCTCCATGCTAGTGGATGTAGAAAGCCCATCTATTAGATCCTTTGCTCCGCTCACATTGATGATTGGGGTGGTCTTGCTGCTTCTTTATTCAATCATGTTTGTGACGAACTCAAAGGTTGCGAAGGTGTTGGGTGGTGAGTTTGCGATTAATATCGCCATTGCCTCACTGCTAGCGGCTGTACTTCTCTCTAGCTCAGTTGAAGCGGCAGGCCAGCTTAATAGAGCATTTGGAGTAAGTGAGGCTGCGTTTCCAAATGCGTTTAAAATTTTGACGCTCATGAATGTTTTTGTTCTGTTTAAGCCGATGTTTTTTGTTTTTACCATTGTGGGTGGCGTAAATTTCGTATTGTATATGTTTAAGTCTGACTATGGAGGCAAGGGATGGCGCGCTTTGCTCGGTTTCTTTTTTTCCATGTCAGGAGTAGTGGTTGGAGGGATGGGGTTGTTTATCATTCCGGCATGCTTGGATGCGACAACTTTAGATAAGAAGGCCTATTTGCTAGCTCGATCCTTGGACTTTTACAAGAATATTAACTGTCCCGGATTCGACTTGCCTGGTGATGGTGTATTTCTGGGAACGTCTCAAGACCGCGTAATGATCGATCCTAGAAATTCTACGAGCTTGGATTGGTATGAGATCATCTATGCTAAGGGCTCTGGCTTAATGGCCATTGAGCCCCCAGGCAGGCCAGCAATCATCCGCTGTTCGCACTGACTCATTACGCTAGGGATTTACAGAAATATTGCACTTAAAAACAGCACCTTAGAATGCTATGCGTAATCGAAGCGTGCGCATGAGTTTTTCTGCCAGCGCGCTTCATCTGTTCATTGAGAGGTGCTCGCCAGACCGTGATAGCAATCCCTGATCATGGCCGCTGGTCAGTCCAGAACTGCGCGGGGGGGATTCATTCCCTTCAACAATAGAGATGGTATCGATTTGTGCACTTTTAAATCACGTGGTAACGTTCGATAAAGAGTGCTTATTCGTTAGGGGCAAGCCACTATATGTGGCATGCAGAGCGGCTGAAGAATATTAGCCTAAGACTCGCATTCGCCGGCTTCATCTGGATCGTCATCTGAGTCGCCCACACTTAGCCAGTCGTATAGATTATACCGCACGTATTCTTCAGCATCGAGCATCGTGAAGTCCTGGAGCACGGTAACCAAAGCTCCGCCAAAGATTATGCCTTGGCTTAGCGTTCTGCCAACCCCAAGTAATCCGTGCAACTCTTCATTCAGCTCGTCGACTTGGCGATTATGCGCACGCTTCGTTAGAAAGCGGAACGAGACTTCGTACGGCTCATCTACGTTTTCCACTTCCCAGTTGGGATAGAACGAGACCCAGGCGCTCGCTAGCATGTGGTTGTTTCTTTCCACAAACTCATTTACCAACACGGCAAGACCGTTCATACCGTCATCGCCCTGCTCGGCCTTTAGACGGTTCACGAGTTCGTCAGGCATCGCAATGCGGTCGTAGGCATGGGCAAGCCAATAGGAAAATATCCCACGAAGCTCGTCGGTAAGCTCTACATCCGAATTGCGACGAAGTGTTGGCAGTACGGCTCTGCTGGTCCACACCCGTCGGTGTATTTTCAGCTCTAGAATCTGTCGCTCCGCCACAGGTAGCTGAAGTACTCTGGGGTTAATTGCATTGAGATGTCTGGCAAACGGTTTCTTCTTTACCTTGACCGCAATCCACTCTACCAGTGGCGCGTCTTCGAAAGTCCGCGCATGTACCGTACAGGAGTGGGACGCAAGCACCCAGAAGGCGGGTGCTTGGTCGTCGAAGTAGGATTTCAGCACGCCAGGAGGAAGATGTTCCACCAGCGCGTCACCTGAGACGATATCGCCTTGCAACCAGCCAGCATCGCTGATCGCATGTACTACCTGTTGCTCAGGTGTGTCTGCCATAAATCAAACCGAGTTAGAACCACCCGGTCTGTCCAACCTGGCGATGGTCTTAAGGTCCCTCTCACGCAGTTGCTGCGCCTTACCGGCTAGCTCAGCAACCACTCCGATAACACCAGCAGCCCCATCTCGTTCCCACGCCTCGTTAGAAAGCGCGTCCTGAATGAGGCGGCCATCTGCAGTAGGGTAAAAAAGAACGCGTTGCAAATATGGAGCGTCCTCAGGCTTAACTTGCCTGAGAGCTTCAGTCAAAGCGCCGAGCCGCTCTGGTAGGCCGGTCGCCGTCTTGCCAGTGCGCCAATTGTACACTGTCTGTCGAGACACATCGAACATCTCTGCGATGGTGCTATCCGACAGTTTGTACTCGCTTCTAAGCTCCTCAATAAGATAAGGAGCCACTTCATCCGTGATTGCTGGGTGTGCAGTATCGACTTGTGTCCAAGCACCCGCGACTACGTGCTGAAAACTTACACCGCCGGAGCCGATCAACTGAGGGGTGTATTCAATGCCGCCGCTTGTGGCAGTTGCCGTGGAGATTGCGAGCAACGCAGCAAAAACCAGCGCTATGCCAGGGCTCGCTGTACTGGTGGCAACGCGCGGAGCAATGTCAGGGCGTTCCCACGAACCACGCGTGTCAACCGCTACACCACTTTGATCAACCCACAGGCCATTCATTGGCGTTTTCATTTGGCTTTTCTCCAAACATCAAAAGCATGGTCCTTAGCTACTGCTCTGAATGCAAAATTAGCAGTTTTATGGAGGCCATCGAGCTTTTTGCAGATATCTCCAGTCTCTAGTCGTTCCGTAAGCGGCATTGGCCAATAAGCATCGATATCAAGAAGTGCGCCATTTTCACTGACGGGAACAAACGCATTGTGCATGGACTGGGCCGATTTGGATGTCTGCTTTGTCTGCCGTGCGATTTCGAAGACCATCGCAGGCTCTGCTAGGTCGTCCGGAATCCACATCCCAGTCTGACGCCAGCATCTGATGTGCAGGAACTCAGGATCTAGATGATAGGTGGTGGTGGAAACCCCTAGCAGTCCCTGAGGATCCCTCTTGCCGTAGATTAGGCCATCAGGTTTCATCGGCAGCATGGCCTCTGGCAGGTAATCGACCAAGGTCTCTCCTTCCATGGGCTCGATTCTATCGAGATAGCGCATCCCAATCCCGGTGATATCCAGCTCACCGACTTGCGCCACCAATGCCTCTAGGCATTCCCGGAACAGTTGAAGATGATTGTCGAAATGAAGATATTTCGTGCTTTGCAGGAATAGATGATCGGTACCTAACACACAGGCATAGGTAGCATCCCTATCTAGGAACGCCCAAGTGTTGGGCTCAGCACCATGCATCACTCCGGGCATCACTCCAGGCATACCTTTCACCATTTGGAAAAAGCCTGGAAGGCTCTTACGAATGGTTTGATGTATCTCAGGAATGAGTTTTGGAAGCTTGAGAATGGGAGCAAATCGAACTGCGCTGAGTGCGTAGATGAGTGGAGCCCCTGCTAAAACCCCTTCACGCTCAGTCATGATCATCCTCCTGCCGTCCTCAATGAGGGCCGGGATTCTACACTATTTGACAAATCCTTTGACAAGAACTGTATAGCAGAGTCATTTGATTTGACAAGCGGTAGCTCCTCCTCCGGATGAGGCGATTTTAAGCAATACTGCCTGGGCTAGACGCTATTCGAGGGATTCGGGCAATGGGCTGCATGGCTCGGTGCGACAGGGCCGGTATGCATGACTATTCGACTCACGGGCACTGTCTCCGATAGCGCTCTGGCACAGATCCTACTCGGCTGAGCGATGTAATGCCTAAAGGCGGACTCTGAGCTGGACCTGCCACATTTTTGAAGCAGCATGCCTGCGCTATGTTGAACTCCGGTCTGTTCAGCTCGCCACCGCCAAGTATGGCCGGAACTGTTCAAAGGGCACGCTAGGACACCACTCGGGCGGTGATCATCCCTTAGGCGTGCCGTAAGCGTGTGGTATGGAGGCCAAAATCAGATGTTCCTCACAGTACTACTCGAGATCTTGCGCTCCGATACTGCGCCTGCGTACCAAAACCTCACCTCCCTCTGATTCCACAACCTCCTCCATTGTGATTCTGTGATTGCCCTTAATCTCTAATGAGCTCTTGAGGTGAGCGGCAAACCCTTCGATGTCCTGAAGGATCGGTGTGATCTGCTCCAATGTCATCGTTCGGATGTTCGCCAGACCACGATCCTCAAGTCGACCAACTTCATACCTAGCGTCGTCGGAGAGAGCGAAATACCGGTCCAGTCGGTTCATTTGCTCTGGGCTAATCGATGGCTCGAGAATTTCTCGATCCGCTCGAATCCTGCTGACCTCCCTTAGGGCTTTGTAAGCGTACTGAAGTGGCCGAATACCTTGTTCAGCGTAAAGCTTGGTGAACAGCCTCTCCGCTGCGGACAGTGGCTGGCCGGGTCGATATTGCTCTACCTCTGTCCTGCGAGAGGCTTTGTCCTTTTTCTCTCTAAGCGAATTGAACGGAAAGGCAAAAGCCTGGGGGACGGCAATCATTAAAGCCAAGGCAATAAGAAAAATCAGGGTATATACAGGGACGCGCAGCCCCTGAATCCACCAACGCTCGGAGTAGACCAGATCCTTGATCACACCCGTTTGAGTCCGATCGTCAGCGTTGAGCATTTCCAGCCCCGAGGATCCAGAGATTTTCCCCGTCGGTACGAGTTCTGGCTTGATGGTTTCACTGCCCAGCACGAGCAGGTTAAGGGTTACCGAATCACCAGGCTCGATAATCACAGGTGCAAAATGCACACTGTTGGCCTCACGGGACGGATTTATGTATTTAGCGATGTAAGAGCTGTCGGACTGAAATGTCGGTTGTTCCAGCAGTTGTCCGTTCAGAACGGATACGCCGAGTGGGTCTCGGTCGTCATAGTCCCCCTTCCGAACCTCCGCATTCCCTTCGTTTTTCAAGACAACGGTCATCACCCACAGATTTTTCTGCCCGCCACGAAGGCTTTCACCAGCATATGAAATTTCAAGCCCTCCCAGGGCTTGATGAACGTCAAAGACCTTTGTTGGCTGAGACGCCGTGAAGACAAGGTGTGGCTTTTTCTCGTAAAAAAAGCCCAGATAAATCGAGAGCAGGAAACCCACAAGCGCGAGAATCGCCATGAACTCCGCGCTCTTGATGAACGACCACACCTTTACCATGAGTGCCCCTGTGAAGTTAAACCAGTTTCAGCAGTGCATCAGCCTGTATGAATGACTGATGGTACGGCCGCGGGAATTCACCAGCGGCGACGATTTCTGCGTATTCAGTAGTGGTGTCGGCAGGCGATTACGGTGAGCGCCCCTGCCTCATAAAAATAAACAAGGCGGTGCTCTTTCGTAATTCGGCGTGACCAGTACCCGGACAGATCGCCTTTTAAAGGTTCGGGTTTGCCTGTGCCGGTGAAAGGCGTGCGGACGATCTCAGCCAAGAGGCTATCGATCGTTTCCCTAATGACCGGATCGTTGTCATTCCAGTGCTGGTAGTCTTCCCAGCCTTCGTCAACGAATCCAATTGTGACTGCGCTGCGCGCTAATTCTTTATTCTTCTGTTTCTTCTTCTGAGACATTTAGGGATAGCTCCTTGAGAGAGACTGTCCCGGCCTTGTGCTTCGCTACGGAGCTGCGCAGGCGATTGGCATTCTTCTCAGTACCCAAGAGGTACATGGTTTCCGCCATGGAGTTGTAGTCATCCAGCGAAAGGATCACCACATGGTCGCCGCGCTGGCGTGTGATGACGGCGGGCTCGTGATCCCGACATACATCGTCCATTGCTTGCTTCAAGCCGGCACGAGCCTGGCTGAATGATAAAACTTGCATCTAATAGAGTCCTTCTTGGCCACTGGCCAAGCCTCGTACCAAGCACCGCCTGGTTTGGGCTGAATAGGTTGCTGCCGCCCCCGTCTTGGGTTTGTACAGTTCTATTTGGATCGCGCAGCACCGCCGTACGATCCAGATTTCATAGTACAGAACTTTGTACGATTGGCAAGCGCTTAAAGCTCTATCTTCAGAAGCATTCCGCCCCCTGGATTAACGACCCGCGGAAAGCAGTGGCGCCGGCGTTGTGCCTCGAAAATCTTTCGCGGCGGGTGCTACATGCCCGTCCCGTTGCTCGCCACCGCATGCTCCTCGGACCAACACCAAAGTCAGGTACCGAGTCTTCCGAAAGCAACTGATGACAGAACAGGCGTGCTGGTAGTATTTGACCCCAGTGATTCGTCAGTCGAATTTAGTCCGGCGGGCATGCGCGCCGCAATTCTTCATCGTGAAAGCAGATCGGGAGGGCGCGTGGGAACAGCGGAGACAGCAGCTTCGATTTTAGGTTGGAGCGATATTCTTAAGATTGTCTTGGCCAGCGGTGTTGTCGCCGCACTGATTGGCTGGATCAAGGACTGGTGGTTCAAGGTTCGCGAAAGGGCCCGGGATGCGAAGTTTTCCGCTATCGCGGTGATCGCAAAGCTCGATCTTTACGCTCTTGAATCACGCAGAAACGTAAGGGACTACCAAGAGTACACCGCATCACTGAACTCGCACGCCGATTACCAAAATTGGCCAAGCTGCCCATACCCTGAATTGAACGTCAACCAAGATGAGTTGAGGTTCCTGGACTCTCAACACGCGAGCGCGTTGGTTTGGCTTACAACGGAGAAAGCCCTTGCGAGCCAACATCTTCACGCGATCCATGACGCAGCCTTCGATCCCACTGAGTCCAGTGATCATAAAGCAGAGGTCGTCGGTTACTTCGGATACGAAGCGTTCCTGCTTGCTAATGACCTGAGAAAAAAATTCAACCTCCCTCCTTGCGGCCAGCGATGGGGAGTCGAGGAAGACTTTCCCGACCTTTACCACGCATGGCTCGAGACAAAAAATGAGGTGAAAAAGCGCGCATGGCCTCAGGCGTCTGAGTCTCAAATGATCGAGTAAACGCTGCCCATGACGGTGAAGCCGGCCGGCACCGGCTTCGTCACTCCCCCAGCCTGCGGCGCTTAAAATGTATGTCTACCTACCTCGTTGGTGGCCTGAGCGCCACTCGTGCTTCGACGTAGCAATCATTGTCGGAGTCGAAAGTAGCCATGTCTGTCACTGAGTCTGAATCAAGCAGTACCTGACAGCATGTACCTACCGAACGATGCAGGGAGCGCGTTTTGGTGCAGCGTGCCGCTCCTCGCACCGTTGATAAGAGCCATGGTGCTTATACTCGGAAGAGAACCCTGCTACCGAAGCTGAATTCTTGTAGACAGCAAACATTGCCGGCGACGATGCAAGGCAGGCATCCTCCGACCCATCGCTGCCAGTGGGGGGAATTACAGGTACACGTTTACCACTACACACAGAATCCCGGCGCCCGCATCGGTGGTGAACCTAAAAATAGCGGTTGCGTGGCCATTTTCCGTTAAGATTTTCTGCACGATCGGCCAGTGTTTTAAAAAAATCTTGGCCCGGTTAAAAAAATCTGGCCAGCGACCGGGGAAATAATGGGAAATCTGGTGGGGTACGCCCATTTGATCGATGCCATGGGGCTGAAGGTGATCGGGGTAAAGAAGCCCGCACGTGTTCACCCGGTTACCCGTATTGAGCGGCTCGACGGCGCGCTTGCAGTGCCAAAGGCGGTCGCCCCAGAGGCCGGGGATTTTCTAGCCCACATCATCTTTGCACTCAAACATGAGGGCGTTAACCTCGCTATCTTGGCTCAGGCTCTGCCTCGCATTGAAGATCGAATCCTTGTCCAGGCCATAACCCAATCCCCCAGCAGCGGCTATCTGCGCAAAGTCTGCTTCCTCTGGGAAGCCTTTTCCGACCATTTACTGGACTACACCGACAAGCCTAGGGGGCCGGGCGTACTGCTGTTTGATCCAGAACGCTATATCACGGGCGCGTCGGTGCGAAACAACCGTTGGCGCGTAGATTTTAATGGGCTGGGGACGCTCCAATATTGCGCGACGGTAGAACGTACACCTGAGATCCAGGCCCTGCTTGAGTGCGACGTTCTGGGGCGCTTGAAAGAGTTCGTTGCCTCTTTACCAAAGGTCATGATGGATCGCGCCATCGACTGGGCGTACCTGAGCGAAACGGATTCCTCATTTGCGATCGAAAAGGAATCATCAAGCCAGCAGAAGTCAGAGCGTTTTGTTCAGTTGCTGCGCCAGGCACATGACCGTCAGCCGCTTACCGAAGACTACTTGGTCTCTCTGCAAAACAATGCTCTTTCCCAACCGCTTGAATGGGCGGTGGCCTTCCGGGATGAACAAAACCACCTGACCAACTCCTTTCGAGGAGCTGCTGGGGTCACCTATATTCCCCCTCCTCCAAATCTGTGCCGGGATCTGATGGGCGAATTCATGGCCTTCGCAAACCGTGCACCTTTGGAGCTTGATCCCCTGGTTGCCGCCGGCATTGCCTCATTCGGATTCGTCTTCTTGCATCCTTTCATGGATGGGAATGGGCGACTGTCGCGCTTTTTGATTCACCAGGCATTGTGCTGCAGCGGTGCGCTGGAGAGCGGTTTGTTACTCCCTGTCTCGGTGGCCATGAATAGAGAGGGGCAACGCTATCATGAGGCACTGCAGAGCTTCTCGAAACCGGTGCGGAAATTTTGGGACGTTAGGTTGATCAATGCCGACGAGATGTCGCTTCACTTCACCGGCGACTCCAGCCTCTATCGTTTCTGGGACGCGACTGAATGTGTGGCCTTCACGCTGGAAATGGCCAAACGGGCATTGGAAATCGAACTGAGGAAAGGAACCGAGTACCTGCAACGGTACGACACACTGCTCAGGGTGGTTAATGACAACTACGACGTGCGCGGCAGCCTGTTGAGTAAGCTGATTATCCAATGCTTAGACCAGAATGGGGTCGTATCAAAAAACCGGCGCGAGCAATACAACGGGTATATCCCAGATGAGGTTTTCGATTTCCTCGAAGGTTACGCCGAGGCCCTTTTGGCAGAAGCACACGTGGTGGAGCCCCACGACCGGTAGTCTATCGATCGTGGCGGTTGAATGAACGGCGGCAGGACAACTGGTGCTTAAAGATCAAAATCTTAGGTTTATCGGATATTCGCTACCTAGCAAAAGCAGGTTCCAAGTCTCAGTTACACCTACATGGCTAACCGAAGGACGTGGAGTATTCGCCGTTGCACCGTCTGCTTCT